>CAMWUR010000025.1 GCA_947177485.1 uncultured Helicobacter sp. | reverse complement strand
ATGACTCTCGCATTTTGAGATTCTTCAGCCGCAAGCGGCTTCAGAATGACAAAATAGAGGTGCGCATTCAGAATGACAAGCGTACTTGAAACATCATTTTGCCACGCATATTGTAGCAAAAAATAGGGCGCTCGGGCAGTTTGCGCGTTTCAAAAGGCGCGAGCAAAGCGCATTTGTGATTCTAAAGCACAAATATGTTAGGATTCGTACACATTCAATAGGAGAACACAAAACAATGCAGATTGATAAGCTTTCAGATTTTCCCGCAGAATTATCCATTTTAGTCGAAGATGATATTTTTCTCTATCCCTTTATGATTGTACCAATATTTGTGAATGATGATGCGAATATCAAGGCAATCAATTACGCAATGGAAAACGAATCGATGATTTTTGTCGCCACGACAAAGAGTGGCGAGGAGGAGAATCGCTCGGTTGATAGCTTTTATCATGCGGGCGTGATTGGCAATATCATGCGCAAAGTCGCATTGCCCGATGGGCGAATCAAACTCTTGTTTCAAGGGCTCGCACGCGGCAAGATTCTCGAGTTTCGCAACGAGAATCCGCTCGTTGGGCTGATTGGCTTGTTGTCTGCAAACGGCGGCGATGCGAATCGGATTGACGCGATTATGACGATATTAAAAGACAAGCTCAAGACGCTTTCGAGCTACAATCAAAGCTTCCCTGTCGATTTGTTGCGCACGATTGAGGAGAATCAAGACCCGCACAGAATCATCGATTTGATTTCGAGCACGCTCAAGCTCAAAAAGGAGCAATCCTATAAAATCTTTATCGAAGAAGACGCTGAAGAGCGGCTTTTGCTGCTTGTGGATTATATCATCGAAGAAACAGAGGCGCTGAAGCTCCAACGTGAGATTAAGCACAAAGTGCATAATAAAATGGAACAAATTAATAAAGAATATTTTCTCAAGGAGCAGATGAAGCAAATCCAAAAAGAGCTCGGCGTTGACGCACAACGTGATGAAGAGATTGATGAATACCGCAAAAAGCTTGAATCGATGAAAGAGTTTATGCCCGAAGGCGCGCATAAAGAAATCAAAAAGCAGATTGACCGCCTAAGCCGCATGCACCCTGATAGCTCCGATGCGAATGTGTTGCACAACTATGTCGAATGGATGCTCGAGATTCCCTTTGGCAAGCAATCTAATAAGAAGCTTTCAGTGAAAGAGGTTGCCAAGCAGCTCAATGCCGACCATTATTCTCTCAAAAAGCCCAAAGAACGTGTGGTGGAATATTTCGCCGTGCGCGAGCTTTTGGCGTTGCGCGGCAAGAATCACAAAGATTCCAAGGGTACGATTTTGTGTTTCTATGGACCTCCGGGCGTGGGCAAAACATCGCTTGCAAACTCGATTGCCACAGCGCTCAAGCGCGAGCTTGTGCGCATTGCGCTCGGTGGGCTCGAAGATGTCAATGAGTTGCGTGGGCATAGGCGCACGTATGTCGGCGCGATGCCCGGGCGAATCGTTCAAGGGCTGATTGACGCAAAAGAGATGAATCCCGTGATGGTGCTTGACGAGATTGACAAGGTGGGCAAGAGCTATCGTGGCGACCCAACCTCTGTGCTGCTCGAGATTCTCGACCCCGAGCAGAATGTCGAGTTTCGCGATTATTATGCGAATTTCAATCTCGACTTGTCGCAGATTATTTTCATCGCCACAGCAAATGATGTCAGTGCGATTCCACCGCCATTGCGCGACAGAATGGAGTTTATCGAAGTCAATAGTTACACGCCACAAGAAAAATTTGAGATTGCAAGAAAATATTTGATTCCCCAAGAGCTCAAAAAGCATGGCTTGCATGCATCAGAAATCCACTTTCAGCCGAGCGCGCTCAAAGAAATCATCGAAAAATACACGCGCGAGGCAGGCGTGCGCAATCTTCGCCGCCAAATCGCGCATATTATGCGCAAGGCAGCGACATTGTTGCTTGACGAAGAGGAGAGCAAAATCAGCTTGAGCGTCAAAAATTTGCCCGAATATCTCGACAAAATCGTGTTTGAGATTGACGAAACCGACAAAAAAGACGCGATTGGCGTTGTTAATGGGCTTGCTTGGACAAGCGTTGGGGGCGATGTGCTCAAAATCGAGGCGCTGAAGCTCAAGGGCAAGGGACAGCTGCAACTCACGGGCAGTTTGGGTGATGTGATGAAAGAATCGGCGCAGATTGCGTTTAGTGTTGTGAAGGGATTGATTGACGAGGGAATCTTGCGAGTCCCACCTTTTGCGCAACCCAAAGCGCGTGATGACGAAGAGGGCGAGTGTGAAGAGATTTATCATGTTTATGACCTGCACTTGCATGTCCCCGAAGGCGCAACACCAAAAGATGGACCAAGTGCTGGAATCGCAATGGCAAGCGCGATGGCGTCTATTTTGTGTAACTTGCCCGTGCGGCAGACAATCGCGATGACAGGCGAGCTTACGTTACGTGGCAAAGTACTTGCGATTGGCGGTTTGCGCGAGAAGCTCATCGCAGCGCACAAGGCGGGAGTCAAAAAGGCATTGATTCCACGTAAAAATTTTCAACGTGATTTGAAAGATATTCCACAAGAAGTGCTTGATGCAGTCGAGATTGTTGGTGTGGAGCATATTCGTGAGGTTTTCAAAGAAGTTTTGGTGATGAGCGGCAAAAAGTCTTTCAGATAGGCGCAAAAATATGCTAGAATCATGCGCATAAAGTCTCCACATTAGGGGGTTGCGATGAATGTTTTTAATAATCTTCGCGTTAAGTATCGCCTCATGCTTTTTCCGCTTTTTTTGTTTTTGATGTTGGCAGGTATTTATGGTGTTTTCAAACGTGAAAGCATTCTTGCCGATAAGCGTCTCATGCATAATGAAATTATTATGGAAGTGCAAATCAAATTCTTGCGCGGCGGGCAGCTGTTTTACCAAAACAACCGCAGCCAAGAAGCCTACAAAACATTCATCGCCACAATCCATGAAATGATTGCCGACTTGAACACATTGCATGCTACGCTTTTCACAGACGAGGGGCGCGCACAGAGCGCAGAGGTCATCAATGGATTCAAAGACTATGCCAACGCATTGCAAGAGACAATGGAGGCGCGCGAGAAAGCCTCACAACAGCAAGGCGTTACGGGAATGGACAATTATGCCAAACGCAACGCAGCAATGCGCAAAGCAGCCTCTGACAAGCTCAATGAATTTTCAAAATGGATTAATGACGAGACATCGGAGGCATTCCAATTTATCGACAAAGCCATGCTGTTTATGGTCGTTGTCTCTATCGTTCTTTTCGTGGGCTTCTCGCTGATTATTATCCACGGAATCATCACGCCGCTGCACAAAATTGGCGAAAACATCGTCTCATTTTGCGCGTTCATCAACCATGACAGCAAGGAGATGAAGCATATCGAGATTAAAAACAATGATGAGTTTGGCGAAATGGCGCGCGTTTTGTTGCGCAATATCGAAAAAGTCGAGAGCGGCTTGCGAAATGATAATCACATGATTGCCGAAACGACAGAGGTTGTCAAAAAGGCGAGTCAGGGCTTTTTGAAGCTTGAGATTCAATCTGTGCCGCACAATCCCGAGCTTGTGGAGCTGCAAAAACTGCTCAACAATTTGTTGCAAACATTTTATACCAACATCGCCCATGTGCGCGAGGTTTTGCGCATGTATGCGGCGAACGATTTCACGCAACGCGTAGATTCGACCCATCTGCAAGGAATCATGCAAGAACTCTTCGAGGGCGTGAATCACATGGGCAAAGAGGTGAGCCACATGCTCAAGATTCAGTTTGAGCTCGGCGAGGATTTGCAACACAAATCGCAGAATCTCCGCGATTCTTCGCAGCTTCTTTCATCTTCTATGGATACGCAATTCTCGAGCCTGCAACAAACAAGCGCTTCGATTGAGGAAATCACTGTTGCCATGCAAGATGTCGAAGATAAGACGCACAAGGTTAGCATTCAGAGCGAGGATATCAAGAATGTCATCAATATCATCAAAGACATTGCCGACCAAACAAATCTGCTTGCGCTGAATGCCGCGATTGAGGCAGCGCGCGCGGGCGAGCATGGGCGCGGGTTCGCCGTTGTGGCAGACGAAGTGCGCACGCTTGCCGAGAAAACAGGCAAAAGTCTCGGCGAAATCGAGGCGAACACGAATATGCTCGTTCAAGCCGTGAATGAAGTCGCCGAAGTCATCAAGCAGCAAACATTGAGCTTTGCGCATATCAACGAAAGTGTTGCGCAGCTCGAGAGCCTCACGCAAGAGAATACGCAAATTGCGAGCCAAAATAATGAGATTGCCAACGAAATCTCGAAAATGGCAGTGGATTCTGTTGAAGATTCTAAACGTCGCAAGTTCGAGGCATAGCCCACAGAGGATTCAGCCTAAAATGCTATAATGCCCCTAGCGGTTTTTTGGAAACCAAAGGAGACATGGCATGCGTTTTCTCAAGAATTTGACCATTGGTACGAAGCTTGTTGTTTGCACTCTGGCTGTGGTGTGTGTGGGCATTTTAGCCTTGAGTGTTTTGGTTTCCTTGTCCGTAGATGATGTGATTTCTAAAGATACAGACGATATTCTAAGGTCTAATGCCTCGCGCTATGCGAACTATATGGAAGGCAATTTCAACGAGATTGTCAGCCTGCTTTCGATGTCTAGTCAATTTATTAAGAATGATTTTGAACGTTACAATTGGGGGATGATGCCAGAAACCCTGCAAACACTCGTTGGTGAGATGTTGCGAAACTCACCTTGGTCTCTTTATAGCTATCTCTATCTGCCTCATGCCCTCGATGATTTTGGTTTTGATTCGGAGGGCGCAACGAAGATGCGCACAGAGAGTGGCAAATTTGTGATTTTGCTTGGGCGTGAGAAGCCCGAGAGCAGCTCGCCGATTCAGATGTTGCAAGGAACAGATACGGTTGTGAATTTTCCCGATGTGCAGCAGGCGTTGCAAGAAAGGCGCCAGTTTATGATGGGCAAACCACTCAAGCTATCTGTTCATGGGCATGAATTTTTTGGTGTCAATATGACAGCGGTTGTCATGGACGAAATGGAAAATCAAGTTCTTGGAATTATTGGCGTGATTGTCGACCTCAAAACGGCTTCGGATATTCTCGCCGACCCGCGATTCGATATTTACGAAGGCAATTTGCGTTCTGTGGCAACCAATGACAACTTGCTTGCGATTCATCGCAATTCCGAGCTTTTTGGGCGCGATGTGCTCGAGCTCAACAAGCATGCAACTGCGCAAACATTGATAAATGCGATGCGCAACAAGCGCGACACCGTGTTTGAATACACCACCGTGGGTGGCGTGGATTCGTATGCTGCCGTGAAGTTTTTTGACATTGGGCATGGCAAAATGGACACGCATTGGTCTATCGTCATCACCGCTCCACGTAACGTTGTCGCCGCGCCGCTTTTTGACTTGCAATTGATGATTCTCATCACATCGATTCTGCTGATTGTGTTGATTGTGCTTGTGCTGTATATTTTTATCCACAACCTCATCATCAAACGTTTGCAGATTGTCTCTGATACGTTATTACGATTTTTTGCCTATATCAACCATGAGAGTGACGACGTGCATACGGTTGCCATTGATGAAAATGACGAACTTGGCAAGATTGGCAAGGCGATTAATCACAACATCGAGCGCACACAAACGATGCTCATTGCCGACAAGCAAGCCGTGCAAGATTCTGTGGAGATGGCACAAAAAATTGGGAACGGCGACCTCACGGCGCGCATTACAAAAAACCCTGGCAATCCCCAGCTGATTGAGCTCAAAGATGTCTTGAACAAAACTTTGGAGGTGTTGCAGCTTGAAGTCGGGAGCAATATGAGCGAGATTCGCCGCGTGTTTGAATCGTATAAAAAGCTCAACTTTGCCACAGAGGTGCAAAACGCCAAGGGCGAGGTGGAGCTCACCACAAATGTCTTGGGCGAGGAGATTAAAAAAATGTTGCGCACAAGCAGCGGCTTTGCCAAAGACCTCAACGAGCAGAGTGAAGCACTCAAGGCATCGATGCAGAATCTCATCGAGGGCAGCACAACACAGGCAAATTCATTGCGCGAAAGCGCCGTGGCAGTCGATGAGATGAACTCGTCTTTGCAAGCAGCTGCTGATAAAACAAGCGAGGTAACGCGCCAAGCGGACGATATTCGTAATGTCGTGAGTGTGATTCGCGAGATTGCCGACCAAACAAATCTGCTTGCGCTGAATGCCGCGATTGAGGCAGCGCGCGCGGGCGAGCATGGGCGCGGATTTGCTGTGGTGGCAGACGAAGTGCGCACGCTTGCCGAGAAAACAGGCAAATCACTCTCTGAAATTGAAGCAAATATCAATGTGTTGGTGCAAGGAATCAATGAAATGAGCGATTCGATTAAGGAGCAGGCGCAGGGAATCATGCAGATTAATGAATCGATTAGCCAGCTTGAGGAGATTACGCAGAGCAATCTCGAGATTGCGAACAACACGAATGACACGACACAAAAGGTTGTGTTTATTGCCGATGAGATTCTAAGCGATGTGCAGAAAAAGATTTTCTAGGCTTTGTTGCGCAAACTATTGCCCACGACAAGCAACGAGCTAAACGACATAGACGCAGCAGCGATGAGCGGAATCACAAATCCTGCCATTGCCAGCGGGATTGTGAGGGCATTATAGAGGATAGAAATTGCGAGATTCTGTCGGATACATCGCAAACATGCACGGCTAATATCAAGCGCATCGCAAACAGATTGCAAGGTGTTATCGAGCACAACAACATCACTCACGCTAATCGCGACATCAACTCCGCTGCCCATTGCAATTGCTGCATTGCTTTTGGCAAACGCGATTGTGTCGTTGATTCCATCACCGACCATAAGAATCGTTTTGCCTTGAGATTGCAGTGATTCGATGAGTGCTGCTTTTGAATCGGGGGTTTGGTTGGCATAGAAATGTGTGATTCCAAGTTCATTGGCAATCCGCCCCACAGGCGCTTGCCTATCGCCGCTTGCGATGCAGACATCTAGCCCCATTGTTTGGAGTTTTTGCACGCATTCTTTTGCATCCTCTTTAAGTGTATCTTGCACAAAAAAGACCGCTAAGAGTTCGCCGCCATCGCCACTCTTGTTGAGCTCGGCAAAACAAAAAAGCATAGACGATTCTTCGAGCAAGACGGCGGGGTAGGCGACATGGTGCGAATCGAGTAGCAAGAGATTCCCGCCAATGAATGTGCGCTCTTGCGTGCTTGCGACAATGCCACGTGCATTCTGTTGCTCGAAATTTTGCAGCGCACATATTGCACCTGTGCCATATTGATGCGCAAAGCTTTCGACTGCTTTTGCCACAGGGTGTGTGCTTTGTGCAACAAGGCTTTGCAGCATTGCAAGCTGTGTGGAATCGAGATTTTCGATGCCACGTGCATGCGTTACATGCAATTCTTGTTGCGTGAGTGTACCTGTTTTATCGAACACGACCACATCAACTTGCGCAAGCGTTTCGAGAAAACGTGATTCTTTGAATAGAATCTTTTTGCCTAGCGCGTTGCCAAGCCCCACAACGCATGCCATTGGTGTGGCGAGTGCGAGCGCGCACGGGCAAGCGATGATAATCACGCTCACGGCAATGCTCACGGCAAGCGCGATTGCAGTGCCGCTGGCGACCCAAAACACAAACGTGAGCAGGGCGAGAGAGAGAATCGTGCCCGAAAAATAGCGCGAGATTTTGTTTGCCTGCTCTTCAATTTTGGGTTTGTGGTTGAGCGATTCTTGCACAAGAGTGAGGATTGTTGCAAGGAATGAATGCGCAACATCATGCGTCACGATATAGCGCAATGGGGCTTGCAGAACAATCGCGCCCGAATAGATTTTGTCATTCTTGGTTTTTGCCACAGGCACAGATTCACCGCTTAACATACTCTCATCACAAAGCGCATAATCGCTTGCAAGCCTACCATCGAGTGCGATTTTTTCGCCTGCTAGAACCTCAATCATCTCGCCGATTTGAGCTTCTTCGGGCGTAATCGTAACGCGCGCATTATCGCGGATTGCGGTAATCTGCAATGGAATTGCGGCATTGAGCGAATCGAGGCTATCCACAGCAATCTTGCGTCCACGTTGTTCCAAAAAACGTCCAATAAGCACGAAGGCGATAATCATTGTGATGGATTCAAAATAGGTCTCTTTGCCTGCAAAGCTCGCCCAAATAGAATACACAAATGCGATTCCAGAACCGCTAACAAGCAGACTATCCATGCTCAAAATACCATTTTTGAGCCCGAAATATGCGCCGCGCCAGAAAATCCAGCCGCTATAAAAGAGTGTGGGCACGCAGAGGCAAAAGGAGGCAACATTCAAAATAAAACGCATTTCATCGGTGATTCCGCTAAAATAGCCCGCATACTGTGCCACGGCAATCCACATGATATTCATCGTGCAAAAAATCGCAACAATCATGCGTTTATAAAACTCGCGCTGTGCTTGGTTGATTTGCCGTTCGGCAATCATTGGGTCATAGGGGTGAGCGTCATAACCGATTTGGCGAATGAGGTGCAGAATCATAGCAGGGCTAATGCGCGTTTGGTCAAAAACGATAGTCGCTTTGTGGTTGGTGTAGTTGAGGTTTGCCTGCACGATTCCGTCAGTACGGCGCAAAATTGTTTCATTGAGCCACACACACGCAACACAATGGATTTTGTCAATTATCAGGCAAATCTCTTGCATGCCATTTTTAGTTTTGATATATTTTTTGGCAAAGCCTTCGCTTGCAAATCTTTCCATTGCATTGTCATGGAGTTGTTCGATAGGGCGAAGAGTTGTGTCATGGAGTTTGGTGTAGAAATCATCAAGCCCTTGTTCGTGCAAGAGGCGATAGACTTGCTCGCAACCATGGCAGCAGAAGAAGTGTGTTGCGCCGCCAATGTCGGCAGCAAGCAGCGCGTCCTCGCGAAATTCAAGCTGACAATGTTCGCAACGCACGTTAGACAGACTGACTCAAGGCTTCAACGACTCGTTCTTCAAAACGTCCATAATTCATGATTTTTTCAAAACGTTCGTTGATGTGCTCTTCATTTGCGCGAATCGATTCAAGGGCGCTCAAAAAATATGCGCTTAATCGTTGCGCAGCATTTTTGGGGTCGCGGTGTGCGCCGATGGCGGGTTCTTCGATGATGTCGTCTATCAATGCAAATTCTTTGAGTGCTTCTGGTGTGATTTTGAGGGCACCTGTTGCGCTCTCAACTTTACTCGGGTCGTTCCATAAAATTGCGGCACAACCTTCGGGCGAGATGACGCTAAAAATAGAATATTGCATCATCGCGAGTCTGTCAGCAACGCCAAGCGCGAGTGCGCCACCGCTTCCGCCTTCGCCGATAACAATAGCGATTGTGGGGACTTTGAGTGTGCTAAACTCTTGAAGATTTTTTGCAATTGCTTCACTTTGTCCTCGTTCTTCGGCTTCGATACCCGGATATGCACCGGGTGTGTCGATGAAAAAGAGGAGCGGAATGTTGAATTTTTCGGCAAGCTTCGCAACACGTAATGCTTTGCGATAGCCTTCGGGATTGGGCATTCCAAAATTGCGCATCAGTTTATTTTTTGTCCCGCGCCCTTTTTCTTCAGCAATCACAATGACTTTTTCATCTTTGATGTATCCCATAAATGCAACAATCGCATTGTCATCACAAAAATGCCTGTCGCCATGAATCTCGACAGGAGATGTGAGAATGTGTTGGATATAATCAATCGCATAGGGGCGGTCGGGGTGTCGAGCGAGCTGAAGTTTTTGATAATCTGTGAGGTTGCCATAAACACGTTCAATCTCTTTGTGGAGGTCATCGCGTAGAATCTCGCAGGCACGTTCATCGTTGCGAATGGTTGCAAGCTCGATTTCTTCTTGAATGCTCTTAATCTTTTGTTCAAAGTCAAGATATGTTGCCATAGCCCCCTCCCTGCCTCTTTCTCGCTAGATTTTTTTGAAGATGACAACTCCGTTTGTGCCACCAAATCCAAAGGAATTGCTCATCACCGTGCGCACCTCTGCCTTTCGGGCGACATTTGGGATATAGTCGAGGTCGCATTCTGGGTCGGGCGTCTCGTAGTTGATTGTAGGTGGCAAAACATTTTCATGCATCGCCATGATGCTAATCACTGCTTCTAAGCCGCCTGCTGCACCAAGACAATGTCCAAGCTGCCCCTTTGTTGAGCTCACAGGTGGGACAGATTCTTTGCCGCCAAAGGCTTTTTTGAGTGCGATTGTTTCAAAGAGGTCATTATAGGGCGTGCTCGTGCCATGTGCGTTGATATAGTCAATTTGTGTGTTTGCCATTTTGAGTGCTGCTTTGATAGCGCGATATGCCCCCTCACCCTCGGGCGCTGGCGCGGTGATATGATTTGCATCGCCACTTTCACCATAGCCAACCACTTCGGCATAGATTTTTGCACCACGTGCTTTAGCGAGTTCATAATCTTCGAGTACGAGCGCCGCCGCCCCTTCTCCCATCACAAAACCGCTGCGGTTTTTGTCAAACGGGCGTGATGCGCGTTTGGGCTCGTTGTTGTAATTATCGCATAGTGCTTTCATCGCGGCAAAGCCACCGATTCCAACGGGGCAGATGGTAGATTCTGCGGCGATTGCAAGCATACGTTCCGCTTCACCGAGTGCAATGGTTTTGGTGGATTCAATGATTCCGTGTGTTCCAGCAGCGCAAGCTGTAACCGAGGCAAGGTTGGGTCCCTTGATTCCAAAATCAATCGAAATAAAGCCTCCAAGCATATTCACAAGCGATGATGGCACAAAGAAAGGCGAGATGCGCCGATGTCCTTTTTGTGCGTTCACAACGGAGTTTTTCTCGATATTGGGTAGCCCACCGATTCCAGCAGCAGAGCTCACACCAAAAAGCTCGGGATTGACAGATGGCAGCAGTATACGCGATGAATCCACAAGCCCAGAATCGAGCATGGCTTCATGTGAGGCTTTGAGTCCCAGTTGAATAAAGCGATCCGCCTTTTTGACTTCTTTTGCGTCCATAACGGTTGTTGGGTCAAAGTCTGTAATCTCTGCGGCAATCTGCACAGAAAAATCATGCGCGTCAAATGCAGAAATCTTTTTTATGCCGCACTCTCCACGCACAATGGCTGCAAATGATTCGCTGCAATTTTGCCCCACAGCGTTAATCATACCAATCCCTGTTACGACAACTCTACGCAATCCACTCTCCTTGTGTTTGGTCGCTCTCGCTATGCTTTGTGCGATTCGATATAACTCACAACATCTCCCACCGTTTTGATTTTTTCGGCTTCATTGTCGGGAATCTCAACGCCAAATTTTTCTTCAATCGCCATAACAAGCTCGACGACATCAAGAGAATCGGCATTCAAATCTTCAGTGAATTTTGATTCGGGTTTTACGATTGCTTCTTCAACATTGAGCTGCTCTACAACGATTGCCTTAACTTCTTCAAAAGTTGCCATACACTTCTCCTTTGATTTGATAAATTAGAAAATGAGGGAATATTCTATCGAAATATTCCTGATAAAACGATTTATTTGCCCAACAAGTGTGAAATCACATATACAGTCCGCCATTGACACGCAAAACCTCGCCTGTGATGTATTGTGAGGAATCGCTTAACAAAAATGCAATTGCATGGGCGACATCATTGCTTGTGCCAAAACGTTTGAGCGGAATCGCGTTTTCATATTGTGCGCGAACATCTGCGCCGAGCGCTTGAGTCATGTCGGTGTCGATAAACCCCGGAGCAACGGCGTTGAAACGCACATTGCGCGGAGCGCCCTCAAGCGCAAAAGATTTGGTAAGCGCGAGGATTCCACCCTTGCTTGCGGCATAGTTTGCCTGCCCCATATTGCCCTGCTCACCGACAATAGACGAGACATTGACAACTGCGCCGAAACGTTGCTTGCTCATAATTTTGAGCGCCTCGCGCGAGCCGATGAATGCCGAGCTAAGGTTTGCATGGATGATGCTTTCAAAATCATCAAGACTCATGCGCAATGCGAGCTTGTCTTTGGTGATTCCTGCATTATTCACCAAATATCCCAATCCGCCATCGGCTTCAACGATTGTTTTGCATGCCTGCACGAATGCTGCATCATCGCTTGCATCAAAGCCAATAACAGCGGCTCTGCCGCCTGCTTGTTCAATCTCAACCTTGAGAGAATCGGCGCGCTCGGCACTCGTGTGGTAGTTAATCCACACTTTGAGCCCAAAACCTGCGAGAACACGACAGACTTGAGCGCCGATTCCGCGGCTACCGCCTGTAACGAGCACATTTTCTTTGCTAAAGTGCATAACCTAGAGCCTTGATTCATAGCGACGTAACATATAAAGTCGCTTGAGCATTTTCTTACGTGCATTGATTTTTTGTTTCTTACGTTTTTCAGTCTTTGGCTCAAAAAATCTTCGTGCACGGCATTCTGTAACAACCAAATTGCGGTCTGTTTGCTTTTTGAATCGGCGATAAGCTTCCTCGAAAGATTCTCCTTCTCTGACTTTGACACCTGGCATAATATCCACCTTTCTTTGGGTTTAATCGCGCATTCTACTCACAATTTGCTTTAGACTTGCTTATTTGATTGCACGCGATATTGGATTGGAGCCATTGCAAATATTTTTCATCGCCATCAAGAATGGGGCAAACAAGAATCTGCGTGATGTCATACGAAGAATCTTTGTGTAATACTTCTTTGATAGCACCAAGACAGCATGTGCAGGTTTTAATCGCAAGCTCAATCTCGCTATTCTCGCATTTTTGCCCCTTCCAACGATAGACGCTAATAATCGGCGTACGCTGCACGCACGCAGCCAACCGCAGCTCGACAAGCTCGATGGCGATTTTGCGCGCAAGCGTTTCGTTCGCAATCGTGGCGAGAACGCGCACAAAATGGTCTGTCATGTTCCCTCCATGCGGTTTTGCAGATTTTTCAAGTCTTGTTTCTGCTTCTCGGCTCTGTCTTCGTCAGACTTGAGCTTTTTCTTTTCTGCCTTGCGCTCGGCAGCAAGAAATTCTTGTTTTGCGCGCGCATCTTTGAGTTTTTGGATATATTCTTCACGTTGCTTTGGGTCTTGGAATACGATGGGGCGCAAGCAGAGAATCGCAAGCGTAAACAGAAAAAAGAAAACCGACATTTGCATGTCATTTGTGAGATAGTTCCATGCAATGGCGACAATCCCAGCAATGAGAAATTTTAGAATAAAGCTAACCATTAGAGCATTCCCAGAGGGATTTTGTGTGGTGTTGCTGCTTGTCCAATTGCAATGAGCGCGGCTTCGCTAAGATGTAAAATGGGTACATCAAGCGTGCCCCTGCCTGCACATTGCTGCATTTTTTTTGCCTGCTTTTCAAAGAAACTAAAGGTGCTCCAAGCGCTCGACACAATCACATCGATTCCGCAATCCACCATTGCATAATACACACGTGCGTTTTCGTGTAGTGCGGCTTCTGGGTTGAATGCGGAGATATGCGCAACGGTCTCGTAATGCGCACGTTCTGTTTGTAGCCCCAAGAGTTCGAGTAGCGCAAAGTCATGCGTTTTGTCATAGAAATTGCCAAACGCCGAGCTGCAATATGCCGCACGAAATTCGCGCCAACGCAAAGAATCGCCAAGCATTGAGGCAAGTGCGTCTTTGTGCGCAAGCAGCACATCAGAAAGACGTAAAATTTTGCAATCACAATCAGGGATTTTTTGCAGTGCAAACGATGCAGCCACAAAACTCTCCTCGTCAACAAAAACGGCTTGTTGTTCGACATATTTGAAACACTCACACCATGATTGCAGCCACGTATTCTCATCGCAAAGCATTGCGAGCAAGCCGTGTTGCAGGCTATCAGGAGCGCTAATAAGCGCGCTTTGCAGCCCAAGTGTGTGCAAAAGTTTTTGCGAGCTTTTAGCGATAGTGGATTCTGTGTTGTGAGTGAGGATTGTCATACGGGCACCTTTAGTAAAGATTTGAGTGTTTGGGCATATTCGAGCCACACTGTGTCATAATGGGGATAGCCTATCAGCAAGGCTTTTTGCAGTTGCAAGAGTGTAATGTCATATTCGGGGACATCGGGAAAGATACGTCCATACAAAAGCTGTGCGTTCATAATGCCATGTGTGGGTGAGGCGAGCAGCCGCATGAGCTCGCTCGCTTGTTGCGGGTGCATTTTCATCATTTCGCCAATAAACAAGAAGAATCCCTCGCCGACATAATCGGACAGATTCTGCGACAAAGGCGAAAGGAAACAAAATGGAAGGAGATTGAAAAAGAGTTGCTCTTCTTCACTACTCACAGGGCAGATGTTGCGCACAAGCGCCAGCGGCGCGCTCAAAAGCTCGGTGTTGACAAGAAGGTCATGCGCTGTGGCTTTGGGTGCAAACGATTCGAGCCGCCAATGGCGACCAAAGCGCTCACAAAGGATACCGATATTCACGTCTTGATGCACTAAAACGTCATTGATTTTGACTTGTATGCGATGCTTGTTGTAACCAAAATGCAGCAGACGTGAATCGAGAAGGGCAAAGAGTTCGGATAGCGGTTTTGTTTCCTCGAGAATCACAATATCTTTGTGCATGTAGGGGAGGTAGTCTTTTTTGATGTCAAATCGGAGAATTTCGAGTTGGATTTGCTCTTGCATGCATATTCCTTATTGTTTCAAATGTTGGTTTTCTGGGTTTTGCAAAAAGGCGCGCATCGAATCGGCGATTCCCTTGTTTGCTGTGTCGTCTAGTGTCGCGAAAATATTTGTAAAGATGACATTTTCTTGGAGATTTGTATCGCTGCAAAGCGAGATTTGTACAATCGCCGAGAAAGGCACATGAACGAAGCTGCCCTCGTTATCTTTGCCAAACCCTGCTTCAAACTGCAAGAAACCTTCGCCAACCTCAATGCTTTCAAAGGTGTAGCCTGCTAGAACAAAGACGCTGAATGGTTGCAGATGTTCTAGGACATCAAGCATTGGATTGAATGAGAGTTTGGGGACATTGCAGAGAATCGAAAAGACAACACCACGTTTGATGAGGTGTTTGATAATCTCTTTTGCGTGTTGCTCAAGTAAGGCGGCAAAGTTTTTGTCACGTATGAGTTCCGCGTTCAAAATTCTATTGTTCATTGTTGTATTCCTTGTGAACGTCTTGCAAGGATTGTCGCAGTTCGTCTATCAAAAGCGTGATTTCGGCGATTCCAAGCTCCCAAAAATGGCGGTTTTCGATGTCGAATCCAAAAAGCCCAACAAGCTCTTTTGGTGCTTTGCTGCCCCCGCTGCGCAAGAACTCAAGATAGCGCGGCACAAAGCTTTCTTTTTGTTGGCGATAGAGTCCAAAGAGTGCCATAACAAGGAGCTGCCCATAGCTGTACGCGTAACAATAGAACGGGCTGTGGATAAAGTGTGGGATATAACTCCACCATAGCGCGTAATTGTCCGAGAGAATCACGCTATCGCCGAACATTTTTTGATTCTCATCTTGCCAAATCTTGCTGATGATTTCTGTCGGAATCTCGCCCACGTGGTCGTGGATTTTGCGCTCGAAATTGGTAAAAACTGCTTGTCGGAATAATGTGGCAAAGATGTCTTCGAGTTTATTGGCATAGAGTGCGATTTTGTCTTTGCCATGCAAGCTCGATTTTATCGACTCAAACAAGAGCATTTCGGCAAATACAGAGGCAGTTTCAGACGTTGTGAGCGGCGTATCGGCATTGAGGTAGCCAACCGAACGTGATAACTCTTGATGAATGGCATGCCCAAGTTCATGTGCCATTGTAAAAACATCGCGCCGCGAGTTTGTGAAATTGAGCAGTACAAATGGGTGTGCGCAAGGCACTGTCGGGTGGCTAAACGCGCCGCTTTGTTTGTTTGCGCGTGGGTGGGAGTCGATCCAACCTTCATCAAACGCACGTTGTGCAATCTCGCCAAACAATGGGCAGAAATTCTGCAAGCTTTGCTGCACCATTTTTTGTGCGTCTTCATATTCAAAGTGGCAATTTTCTTGCTCCAATGGCGCATAGCGGTCGTAATCATAGAGGTTTTTAACACCCATGAGTGATTTTTTGAGCGCATAATATTCGCTCACAATGTTCATGTTTTCGTTGATGACTTCGAGCATACAATCCACGCTTTTTTGGGTGGTTTGGTTGTCGATGTGTCGCGATTCTTCTGGTGTTTTGTAGTGCCGCAATTCTTGCACAATTGCCCATTCTTTTTTGATGGTGTTGAAGATGTAGGTGAGCAGCGGCAATTCCTTGCGCAAAACCTTTGTGAGCGCACGTGCAGCGAGCTTGCGTTTTTTGCGCTTGGGGTGGTAGAGTTTGCTTAAAATCTCTTCTTCGGTATAAAATGTGCCCTCAAGCTTGAATCGCAAACGGCTAAAATGCTCGCTAAAAAGCCGCGAGAATGCGTTCGCACCAACGGGCGAGAGCTTGAGAATCATGTTCTCTTCAGGGAGTGTGCGCAGGTGCTGGCGGTTTTCATAGACGCGCGAAAGATAGTATGCATGACTTGGTGGCGCGAGTTTTTGGGCGATATTTGCTTCGAGATTGCCATATTCGATGTCGAAAAACAAGAGATGTTCACTCACAGCGTTCATTTCGAGTTCGCAAGATGAATACAACGCGCCTTGCGTTGTGTCGCTTGCAAAGCAAAGATAGGCATAGCTCAACACGCGACTAATGGATTCGACAATCTTTTCATATTGTGCAAGTGCCGCCGCAAATTCCTCGCTACTCAAAGTCGCGAGCTTGTTTTTGTACGTCTGTTCAAATGTCTTTGCTGCAAGCAGGGATTGTTCTTTGCAAGCCTGCAAATCCGCAGTGTCCGTGAATAGGGCAGAGAGATTCCATTTCGCCATTGTGCTCCTTTTGTAGGATATGAGCTTGCAGCGATTCTAACATATTTTGTTTAAAATTATGTGGAATCTCAAATGGCTTGCTGCATTTGCGCTGTGTCGCAGTCGCAATGGTGCTTGCACAAGGTGTGGATTTCATAATGACGGTTGTTTGCGTATAGAATCAAGATGTTTTGGAATTGTCATGTTGACTCTACAATTATTGTAGAGTTTTATGTTTCGTACAATTATCTCTAAATCGATTGAAACAACAAAATCTTAACAACTCATTGACATTCAATCTGTATACTCTCACTTTGTTTGAGCCCATTATTTTTGGAAGTCATTCAAAGATAATGAGAATAGATTTTTTTATGAGGCAAATTGATGAACAAACCAAAACCAAGTTTGCAGGAAAAGCAATTTGATGATAAAGCAGTTATCATTTCCAAAACAGATTTGAGAGGCAAAATTCTCTATGGAAATCGAATCTTTATCGAACTTTCAGGTTATACCGAAAGAGAGCTTTTAGGACAACCACATAATATTGTGCGCCATCCTGATATGCCCAAAGTCATTTTCAAATTTTTATGGGATTATGTGTCAAGTGGCAAAGAGATTGTTGCGTATGTGAAAAACCTCTCTAAAGATGGTTCGTATTATTGGGTGAAAGCCTTTGTAACGCCTTCATTCAGTGGCAAAGGCGAGATTGTGGGTTACCATTCTATCCGACTAAAACCCACAGAGCAAGCCAAACAGACAATGGGTACACTCTACAAAGAGCTTGTAAATCTCGAGCAATCTGGAGGAATCCAAAAAAGTCAAGAAAGATTGGAGCAGATTTTAGCACAAAAAGGAGTAAGATATGAAGAATTCATATTGTCTTTATAGGTATTCGAGATATTCTCTCATTTGTTTTATTGGCATTTTTATTTTGCTATTTGTGATTGAGTTGCTTAATATCCATATTCTTTTGGAATTTATCATTTTTATCGCTGGCATTATTACCTGCAGTCTTACCTTGATTGCTGGCAATAGACGTAATTCTTATATTGAAGAAATCACGCATTGTGTAAAGCAGCTTTCGCTTGGAAATTTGGAAACAAGGATTACAAATATCCAAGACAATGGACCACTTGGCAATCTCTCATGGATAGTGAATGATTTAGCTGACCAAGTCGAATCGTTTGTTCGAGGAGGCTCTTCGGCAATCACGGCAGCAAGTGAAAAACGATATACCCGAAAAATTAATGCTGATTGTCTTCAAGGTAATTTTTCGTATGTGGCTAAATTGATTAATAAAGCCACAGAATCGATTGAAGAAGCAGATAAGCTTGCTTCAAAAGGAATTGTAGTCAATCAAATCTCAAAGCAAAGTTCATTGAGCCTCAATAAAGATTTGCGCCATATTTCAACTAACCTTGATAGTGTCATTCAAACAATGGATAAAACATCTGAAGAAACGCGGCATATCTCCGATTCTTCAAATAGTAGCATGCAAAGTGTGCAGGCGATTATGGGCAATTTTGAGAAGCTCGCAGCAATGATGGAACAGACATCACAATCGTTTGCACTTTTTATGAATCGGATTAAAGAAATCGATGCTTTTGTGTTGCTGATTAAGGATATTACAGACCAAACAAATCTGCTTGCTCTGAATGCCGCGATTGAGGCAGCGCGTGCGGGTGAGCATGGGCGCGGGTTCGCTGTTGTGGCAGATGAGGTGCGCAAACTCGCTGAACGTGCAGCAAAAACGGCATCAGAAATTTCATCAACAACGCAGGTAATTAATCAGGAGATGAGTGAAATTTCAAGTTATGTTGAAGAAATCAATGGCATTACAAATTACTCTAATGAGGCAATGATTGCTTTTAATGAGACCTTTAGTAAAATGGACCAACAAGCTTCTTCGCTGCTTGATTCGATTCAACATACCAATAAAATGTCGCATATCATTTTACTTGAACTTGATTGCATTTTAAAAAAATTTGCGTCTTATTCATCGGTCATTGTCGGTGAGATTCCGCAGTTTGAATCGCATAAGATAGAAGAAATTCTTAATATTGACAAAAGTATTCATCAAAATCTTTCAAGTTTTGAGGAGAGCATCAAAGAATTTTTGCATTTTGTTGCGACACAAGACTATGTACAACATCAAAGCCAGCTTCAAGAGTATTGTCAAAAAATTGAGGCAAAAAGCGAGGAAATTTATCATCAACTACATAAAATATAATGGGTTTTATTGTGTCTATGCTAGAGCAGATTCTAATATTTCTTTGTTCTTTGGCATATCTAGGATTTTACCTATGCCATTTTGAACATGCATGATACCTAAAGAATCTGCGATTCGCAAGGCTTGGTCGACGTTGTGCGAAACCATCACCAACGTGTGCGTGCGTGCAAGCTCGACAAACAACTCTTCGATGATTCGTTGCGCGTGCAAATCGAGCGCGCTCGTGGGCTCGTCTAGGAGCAGAATCTGCGGCTTTAGGCTCAAAATGCGCGCCAAAAGCAATCGTTGCTGTTCTCCTCCAGAAAGGCGCAAGGCATTTTCTTTGAGACGATTTTTGAAGGTCTCCCAAAGTCCCACTCGTTGCAGAGATTCGCAAATACGTTCGTTAATCGCGTTTTTGTCGAGCTTTGTTAAAAGTGATAGGGGCAAGCTTAGATTTTTTTCAATGCTTAAATTGAATGGTTGTGGTGTTTGAAAGAGCATGCCAATATTTTTGCGCAGAATCTCGAGGGGAATTTCTTTGATGTGTGTCATTGATGGGGATTCTGTCGTTGTATGAGACGTTAAATCCACATGAATATCCCCAAGAATCTCGCCGCCCATTTCTTCACAAAGGCGATTGATACAACGTAAAAACGTGCTTTTGCCACAGCCAGAATGCCCAAGAAGCGTAAAGATTCCATATCGTGGAATCTCCACATTGAGGCTAGAAAAAATCTGCTTTTCGCCAAAACGTACGCCTAAGTTTTTAACGTTGATGCTGCATGGCATGCCGCCTCCTTTTTGAGATTTTCTTGAGGATTCCACCTAAAAACAACAGAAATCCACAGAGAAAAAGTAGTACCAAACTCGCGCCCATTGCATTTTGCAATTCCAATTGCGTTTGATAGTTTTGTGAGTTATAATAGATATAGAATGAGAGCGATTCAAACCTGCCAAACAATCCATTTGGTAGCCCAGCATTTGCGACAGCGCCGACAAACATGACCACAGCAGTGTCTTCGGCGACTCGACCAAGTGCTAAAATGACGCCACTTAAGATTCCGTTCTTTGCTTCAGGAAGCAAAAAATACCACAAAATTGCACCTTTTTTGAGTCCCAATGCGCGGGCGTTGAGCATAAAATCATGCGGCACAGACAAAAGAGCTTCTTTTGTCGTGGCAATCAAAGTTGGCAAAACGAGCAAAGCAAGACAAAGGGCGGCAAGTAATAGGCAACTATTTGCTTGTGGCAGAAAATGATTTTTGAGCCACAGAATACTCAAAAAACCAAAGAGTCCCATAATCACAGACGGAATCCCCGCTAGAATATCGACCATTGTGTTTAGGAGCCATTTTTGGAAGGGGTTTGCATAAAAACTAAGATAGATTCCACAACCAATTCCGGGCGTAATGGCAAGCAAAAGGCTTAAAATAACAAGCCACAGAGTGCCGATGAGTGCAGGAAAGATTCCGTTGAAAACCGCAACCTGTCCTAAAATGGCTGATAGTGGTGCGACATGACCAAAGAATAAGTGCGTATTAAGCACGGCAAAGCCGCGCCAAAGTACCCAAAAAAGCAGGTACAACACGACCAAGCTCGCACAAATTGCACCAAGAGTGCTTAGGAGATAGAGAACATGTGCAGCTTTACGTTTCATGAGTAGAATCCTAAAATATTTTAGAATCTCTATGGAGGATTCCGCGCGCAAAAAATGCCAAAAGCGCATTGACAACAATGAGCAAAAAACCCGAAACAAAGAGAGCATTGTATGCTTCGCCAATCGATTCGTTGGCGGTGATGAGGGCGATGTGCGCGCTAAGAACGCGCAACGGGTCAAGCGGCGATGTAGCGAGCATCAGCGCATTGGACGAGAGCATAAGCGCAATCATCGTGTCGCCAAATGCCCTACCAAACCCGAGCAAAAATGCGCCCAAAAGTACGCTTTTGCCCTGTGGGATAATGACAAAGAGCATTGTTTCAAAATCGCGCATTCCGAGCGCGACTGCCATAAGATGTTGGTTGTTAAATGGTTTTTTAAGTCCCGATTCGAGGAGCAAGACCATTGTAGGCAGCACAACAAAGCTCAAAACACAAATACATGCTAAAAGATTTCTGCCGCTTCCCCCAAAAGCCTCGCGCAAAAATGGTACAAGCAAAAACAATGCGCCAAACGCATAAAGAACCGTTGGAATCGAGCCCATAAAACGTATAAGAAAACTCAAATAGGCTTGAAAAATCTTGCCTATTTTGGTTTTTGTTGGCAAAATAAGCCAACATGTGATTCCTAATGCTAATGGAAATGCGACAAGCAACGTGCTCAAGCTTAGAGTGAGTGCATTGACAAGCATTGTGAGAATGCCAAATTCATGGGCTTTGGGATTCCACGCAAAATGCAAAGTCAAACCGGGATTGGACGCAAGAGTTTGCAGTCCAAATCCTCCAATCACAATAAAAAGCAGGCAAATGCCGCTGAATGCTACGATGGTCGCAAGGGCTGCGACAAGTTTCATTTTGGCAACGGAATATAGCCCGATTGCTCAATAAAACGTGCGCCGTCTTTAGAATAGATATAATCGATAAAAAGCTTTATGAGTCCTTGCGGTTCGCCTTTTGTATTCATATATAAAAGCCTGCTGATTTGATACGTGCCGTCTTTTGTTTGTTCTTGTGTGGGCGCAACGTCTTCAAACGCGATTCCCTTAATGCTATCGTCCAAATGCCCGATTCCAATATAGCCAATTGCGTTTTTGTCTTGTGAAATCGCGATTTTCATCGCGCCATTTGAGCTCACGACATTCGCTGCTTGTGGAATCTCTGTACCCTTATCGAGCCCTTTGGATTCGAACGTGTCGCGCGTGCCGCTGCCATCTTCGCGCACATAAAGGTTGATTGTGCCATCATCACCTCCGAGCTCGCTCCAATTGCTGATTGCGCCGCTAAAAATTTGGCTCGCTTGTTCCTTAGTAAGGTTTGTAAGAGGGTTTTCTTTGTGTACGGCAATTGCGACACCATCAACGGCGAAAGGGAACGAGACCAAACCATATTTCTCGATTTCTTGTTCTTTAAGCGCACGCCCTGTGTTGCCGATGTCTGCTAAACCCTCGCCGACTTTGGTGATTCCAGCGCCTGTGCCGCCTCCTGTAATGCTAATCGTGATATTCGCATTTGCTGCGTTAATCGCTTCTGCAGCTTTTTTCATCACCGGAATATGCGCCGTGCCGCCGGCGATGTCAATCTTGCCACTTTGGTTGGCGAAAACTGCTACATCACCGCTTAACGGCGGAGTGTTCGATGTGGCAGAATCCTTAGAACGGGACTCACAAGCGGTCAATGCAACGAATGTGAGCAACAAAACTGAAGCGAAGAGAAGTCGTGAGACTTTGAGCATTTTTGTTCCTTTTGTGAAGTTGAATGGAGAGATTATAGCAAAAAAATTAACAAAATACATTATAATGATAATGCAAAATTATATGTGAAAGGTGGCGATGATTCAAAAATCCCAACAAGCAAAACTTCCCACACGTTGGGGAATATTCACTATCCAAGTTTTCAAAGAAAAAAATAAAGAACATTTTGTGATTTTTAGCAACCCGTTACCCAAAACGCCACTTGTGCGGATTCATTCTGAATGCCTCACAGGCGATGTATTTGCGTCATTAAAGTGCGATTGTGGCAATGAGCTTGCTTTGGCAATGGAAAAAATCGCACATGAAGGTGGAATGTTGATTTATCTGCGACAAGAAGGGCGCGGAATCGGGCTTCTCAATAAAATTAATGCCTATGCCTTGCAAGATTTAGGGCGCGACACAGTCGAGGCGAATCTCGAGCTTGGTTTTAAAGAAGATGAACGTGATTACGCTATTTTAGGCGAGATTTTCCAGAATTTTGGGCTCGATTCTGTGCGGCTTTTGACAAACAATCCGCGCAAAATCGCCGCCATTGCGCCGTATGTCCATGTGAGCGAACGTGTCGAGATTCTCACGCCCGTAAACACCCACAATGCGCATTATCTGCAAGTGAAGAAAGAAAAACTCGGACATATCCTATGAGCAAAATGCACCCAATAGGTTTCGATGACGCATGCGCGCTTGTTGCGCAATCTTTGTGTGCGCCTTTGGGCAAAGAACAAGTCTTTTTGCATGATGCACATCACCGTGTGCTTGCCGAGGATATTTTCGCGCTCGATTCCATGCCCAATGAGGCGCGCGCGATGATGGACGGGTATTTGTTGCAGGCGAGTCTGATAGACGCGATTCAATCGCGCGACAGCATCGATGAGACCTTTGTTTTTTCGCTTGCAAAAGTCCCCTTGCGCGCCGCACAATCACAGATTCGGCTCGAAAGCACAGAGGCACACAAAATCTTCACGGGCGCTCCGATTCCACAGGGCGATTACATCATACTCTTGCTCGAAGATTGCAGCGAACAAGACGGCAGGCTTTGCGTTCCGCGCGCCATTCTTGCTGCGGCAAAAAGGGGGCAATATGTCCGCGAAAAAGGCGAGAACTACAATAAGGGCGACAAGCTTCTTTCGCGTGGAATTGTCCTCACAGCAGCAGAAATTGGGCTTTTGGCACATCTCAATTATGTCTTTGTCCCTGTTTTTGTGCAGCCCAAGGTCGCGATTCTTTGCGGAGGAGACGAGCTTGTCGATTTAGGCGAAGCGCCACAAGGCGAACATTTCGTGCGCTCGATTAACAATCATTTCCTTGCAATGCTTGTGCGCGAAGCAGGCGGGATTCCTCTGCTTTTCCCGCTATTGCGCGACAAACAAGAATCGATTATGACAACATTTTTCGAGGCGCTCGAATCTGCGGACATGATTCTCTTTAGCGGCGGAATGAGCGTGGGCGACTTCGACTTCGTGCCGCATGTGCTCACGCAAGAATCCGATTCACTGCTGTTTTATGGCGTGCGCGTCAAGCCGGGCAAGCCTGCCGCGGTCGCGTTCAAAAATGGTGTGCCGCTTTGTGGGCTTGGTGGATTCCCAAATTCAAGTTTCATTGCATTCCATTTCTTCGTGCGCCCATTGCTCGCCTCGCTTTGCGGTGCGCGTTTTTCTCCGTTGCAGCTTTGCGCCACGCTCACAGAAGATTTGCACAAGAACGAAAGCCGCACCGAATGGCGTTCATGTACGTTGTGGGCAGAAAAAGGGCAATTCTATGTCGAACGTGGCAATCGTAGCAAAATCCATTCCGCTGCCATCAATCATCTTTGCGGGCATAGCGGCTTTGTGCGAATCGATGAACAGACGAGCATTTTGCGCAAAGATTCTATCGTTACAGCCCTTATTCCCACGTTCTCAAATATTGACATAAGGCAAACGCAATGAATATCAAGGTTGAATTTCTTGGACCCCTTGCGCGCGAGGCATGGCACGTCAATGTGGACAATCTCAAGGAATTGCGATTTTTATTGCGGCGTGATGATGAGATTCTTGCATGGCTTGATGAGTGCGCGATTGTCATTAATGATGAAATCATCACAAATCTTGATTATCCGCTTGTCGAAGGCGATGTGGTGATGCTTTTGCCACCCGTGTGTGGAGGATAGAATGCTTGAAGGAATCCAATTTGGAGCAAACGACATTGTGCTGCTTGAGGCGAGCGCGAGCGAACTCTTGATTATGGACGGCAATCTGCCGCTCAAAACGCTCTATGCGCGCTACAATCGGCTTGCAAAAGCAAATAATAAGGGTGCTGTTGCGCATTTTACAGGCTTTGTGCGACAAGAGGGCGAGATGAACAAAACAGATGGTTTGGTGTTTGAACTCTACGAACCGTTGCTTGTGCAGTGGTTTTCGGCACACAAAGAACGGCTTGAAAGCGACAATGTGTTTGTGTGCATGGCGCATTCGCGCGGCTTTGTACCTGTGGGTAAAAGCAGCTTTAGCGTGTGTCTCATCGCAAAACAGCGCGCGAGCGTGCTCAATGAACTTGCAAATTTTGTCGAAGATTTCAAGCAAAATGCGCCAATTTGGAAGTATGATTCCATAGCGGGACAGCAGATTTTTGAGCGCACACGTGCAAAGCCTTTGCAAGGAAGTGGGCTTTTTGGCGATAAGCCAGCGGAGAGATAATGCGCAACCTTGTCTATGGCTTTAGTGGCAGAAGCAATAGCGGCAAAACGACACTCATTGTGCGGCTTGTGCGCTCCATTGGTGGGCGTGTTGTAGTGATAAAGCATGACCCAAAAGGCAAGGCGCGCATTGATTGTGAGGGCAAGGATAGCGATTTGTTCTTTCGCGCCGGAGCTGATGTCGCGCTGCTTTCGCCCAAAGAGACGACATTGCGTTTGCATGGCGCGCTCAATCTCGCACACGTGCTTCAAAACATTGGTGAATGCGATTTTATCTTTGTCGAGGGGCTTAGGCATTTGCCTATTCCAAAGCTTGCGATGATGCGTGAGGAAATCGACCCCAATTATTTGGGCTTTGTCGATGCGATTGTTGTTGGCGATGGTGTCGATTGCAGCGGTGTTGATGTCGCCGTGTTGCATATCGATTGCCTTGATTCGATTATTGCGCACATCAAAACCCATGCACTCGACAAAGAATCGCTCTTGCAAAAGCTTAAGGAGGCGGAATGCTAAAAATTGGGATTTTGACACTATCGGACAGGGCGAGCAAGGGTGTGTACGAGGACATTTCAGGACCAGCAATCGAATCCACATTGCGCGATTTCATCATAGGCGAGATAGAGTTTGTCTATCGCTTATGCAGCGATGAGCTCCCGCACATCACCGCGACACTTTGTGAGCTTTGCGATACATTTGGCTGTTGTTTGGTTGTAACCACAGGGGGCACGGGACCCGCGTTGCGCGATGTAACGCCCGAGGCAATGGAGCAAGTTTGTCATAAAATGTTGCCCGGTTTTGGCGAGCTCATGCGCAATGTGAGCTTGCGTTCTGTCCCAACGGCGATTCTCTCGCGCCAGAGTGCGGGTGTGCGCAATAAAAGCTTGATTGTGAATCTGCCTGGCAAGCCCGCAAGCATTCGTGAATGCCTTACGGCGATTTTCCCGGCGATTCCCTATTGTATCGATTTGATTGGCGGGGATTATATCGTAGCAAACGACAAGGTGATAAGCGCGTTTCGCCCTGCGCAAAAGCCAGCCCAAACATTAGAAAACAGCGCAAAGCCGCAAGGCACATTGAGTCATCTTGATTCCAATCACAATCCGCACATGGTTGATGTCAGCGACAAAAACACCACGGAGCGAGTCGCACGTGCATGTGGCAAAATCACAGTCAATCGCGAGGCATTTGCGAGTGTGCAAGACGCAACGAACAAAAAGGGTCCTGTGCTGCAAACGGCGATTATTGCCGCAATCATGGGTGCGAAAAAAACAAGCGAGCTGATTCCGTTGTGCCACCCGCTTGCACCGAGCGCGATTCATTGCGAGATAGAAGATTTGCCCGAAGAATCCGCCTTTTTGTTGCATGTGAGCGTCAAGATTGCGAGCAAAACGGGTGTTGAAATGGAGGCGCTCACGGGCGTGAGCATTGGCTTGCTCACGATGTATGACATGCTCAAGGCGCTTGACAAACGCATGGTGATAGGCGAGATTCGCCTGCTGCACAAAAGCGGCGGCAAAAGCGGGCAATTTGACGCATAGGAGCGACAATGGGGTTTATGGAGATTCTGCTGATTGCTGTGGTTGCCATTATCGCTCTTGGACCAGAAAAACTCCCACAGGCAATGATTGATGTTGCAAAATTTATTCGTGCTTTCAAAAAAACGATTGACGATGCGAAACAGAATATCACAAAAGAAATGCAGCTGCATGAGCTCAAAGATGGTGTGTTGTCGCTCAAAAACGACGTCAACGAGAATCTCAAAGGTGTTACACAAATTAATCTTGACAAGCTTGCTGATTTGGAGCTTGATGAAGCAGATTCGAGCAATGCGGACACTAAGAGTGCGACAATAGCTGCCGCAAATCCTAAAATGTCGCAGCTTCAAGACCCAGCCCAGCCCGCGCCTATTGTCAAGACCCAGCAGGTTGTAGTGGGCGATGCGCCACAGAGTGTCGGCTTTGGTGCGTTTAAGAATCCAAACACAGATGCGCAGAAGAAGGACAACAATGTTTGAAGACCTAAAGCCCCATATCGAAGAGTTGCGCAAACGTTTGATTATTATGCTGCTCACAATGCTGCTTGCATTTTTGGTGTGTTTTGCGTATTGGGAAGTGTTGCTTGGTGTGATGATTGCGCCGCTTGAAAATGCTCTCAAGCAGATTCCTGATGGTGGCAGTGTGATTTTCACCGACCTAACCGAGCCGCTATTCACGGCGATTAAAGTCTCCTTTTTCGCCGCGTTTATCTTTTCTTTGCCCGTCATCTTTTGGCAGATGTGGTTGTTTATCGCCCCAGGGCTGTATCAACATGAAAAAAGGCTCGTGATTCCATTTGTCTTTTTCGCATCGACAATGTTTATCGCAGGTGCTGCTTTTGCATATTTTGTCGTGTTTCCATTGGGGTTTTATTATCTGATTCAATTCGGCAGCACGCTCTACCAAGCTCTGCCCAAAATCGGTGAATATATCGGCTTTTTCACCAAACTCATGCTTGCCTTTGGAATCACCTTTGAGCTGCCTGTGGTTACCTTTTTCCTCGCAAAAATGGGGCTTGTAACCGACCAATCGCTCAAGCATTTCTTTCGCTATGCCATTGTCATCATCTTCACTCTCGCCGCAATCCTCACGCCTCCTGATGTGTTGTCGCAGATTCTTATGGCGTTGCCGCTCATTTTGCTGTATGGTGTGTCGATTCTGATTGCAAAGTTTATCAATCCTGCGCAAAAAGATGAAGATGATGAACAAAAGATAAAAACTGATAGCAAAACCGATGAATGAGCTCGCCCTACAAAGCTATGATTATCATTTGCCACCCGAGCAAATCGCAATAGAGCCGCTAGCGAGGCGCGATAGCGCGAAACTGCTCGTGTATTTCCCACGTACAGAAGCGATAAGCCACCATACATTTGGCGAGTTTGAATCCCTCGTCCCGCGCAGCCATGCGCTTGTGATTAATGACACAAAAGTTCTCAAAGCCCGATTTTTTGGGCAAAGAGATACTGGCAAAATCATCGAGTTTCTCTATCATCATCATCTTGATTCAACGTACTTTCTCGCACAGATTCGCGGCAAAGTGCGTGAACAAGAGATGTTTCAATTGCGCGACAATCTTTGTCTTATTGTGGAGGAAAAGCTTGAAAATGGATTGCGCAAGCTTGTTTGTCTTGCCGATTCTATGCCGATTGACAAAGCCGCATTCTTGCAATGGCTGCAAATGCATGGGCAAATGCCAATCCCTCCCTATCTCGGCAGGCTTGCGCGCACAAATGAGGAGCAAGACTATCAAAACCCCTTTGCACA
Organism: uncultured Helicobacter sp.; assembly: GCA_947177485.1. Lineage (GTDB taxonomy): Bacteria > Campylobacterota > Campylobacteria > Campylobacterales > Helicobacteraceae > NHYN01. The sequence goes on along the minus strand of CAMWUR010000025.1, from coordinate 3,068 downwards.
ACATCTCGGCGCAATCGCTGCACCCACAGCGTCTTTGCATTTTGCGCCGCAAGCACTCCAAAACCTTAAGCAGCGCTATCGTGTCGCGCCTATCACATTGCATATTGGAGCAGGGACATTCCAGCCCGTGAGCGCGGGGAATATTCTCGAGCATTCTATGCATAGCGAAGCATTTCATATCCCCGAAGAAAGCGCGCAACTTTTTGAGAGCGCCGCGCCGCTGCTTGCCATTGGCACAACCGCATTGCGCACCATCGAAGAATACGTCCGCAACAAGCGGTGCGATGGCGATTGTACGCTTTTTTTGCACCCCCAAAATCGCCCCAAGAGGGCGCACGCATTGCTTACAAATTTTCATCTACCCAAAAGCTCCTTGCTAATGCTTGTTGCTTCGATGATTGGACTTGAACAAACACACAGAATCTATGCGGAGGCTATTGCACGTGGTTACCGATTCTATTCGTATGGCGATGCGATGTTGATTGCTGATTGGGACGCGCAATGAGTGGCTTGGAACGATTTTCTAGCGCAATGAGCGACTTTGGCATTGCATGCGATTGCGAATCCATCGAGCGCCTTGCCATTTTTCGGCGCGTTTTTTTTACGTGGAACACAACGCACAACATCAGCGCTGTGCGCGATTCTCGCACCTTCGAACGTTATTGTATCGATTGTGCCTATCCGCTACGTTTCGTGCGCCCGTTTGCAAGCCTGCTTGATGTCGGCAGCGGGGGCGGATTTCCTGCGCTTGTCTTGGGCGCGCTTGTGCCCGCTGCGCGGCTGTGCTTGGTCGAGCCCAACAAGAAAAAGGCGGCATTTTTGCTGATTGCCTCGCAACAAATGGGGCTGCATTGCACGATTTTGCGCAAACGAATCGAGAACATACAAGGGCAAAGTGCCGAACTATTGTGTTCACGTGCGCTGTGTGCACCCGATGTGTTTTTGCCGCTTGTTGCGCATATCTGCACACGGGCGATTCTGCTCTACACAGGCAGTCAAAAACTCGCAAATAGCGAGATTACAGGCTTTGTGCATGAACATTACGAAACAATCCATTATCTTTACAAGGAGTTGTGATGTCGCGTTTTTTGCTTGTTGGAATCGTCTTGTTGATTCTGTATTTTTTTGTGCGCAAATGGATAAAAAAACATGAAAACCAAACGTCTCAAATCGATAGCGATGAAATGTTTGAATGTGATGTCTGTGGGACGTATGTGAGCGAGCGCGAGATGATTACTGCGCATGGTAAGCATTATTGCTCGCAAGAATGCCTTGAGGCTCGGCGATGAAGCTGTTGGGTTACCCGCAGCTGGGCTGTGAACGTTTCGCATGCGTACGCACGGAATCCGAACTGGATAGCACAAGCGGGCAGATTCTGTGCTTCGAGCGCGATTGTGAAAGTCTATTGCTACGTTGCGTTGCGGCGGGGGTGAAAACAGCGCTTTGGACGCGCAGTACGGTTGATGTGTTATTCGGAATGAACTATGGTGTTACATATCTACTTACCCCGCTGGATTGCGCGCCGCAGAACCTCACTGAATGGCAGGGGATTTTGCATACCTACTTGAGTGATTGTCTACTCGTGCGCGAGATTCATGGGAGCGATAGCGAACTGCTCGATTCACTGCGGCTCGGGCTCGATGCAGTCGTGCTGTGCAGCGCGATTATTCCTAAATTTTAATTGGGATAAAACGTGATTTTTGCTATAATGCACTTCCTCAAGAACACAATATCTTAAAGGTTTTCTATGCCATTTCTCAAAAAGTTACCACTAGGAACAAAGCTGAGTCTTTGCGTTATCCTTACCGTCTTTGGTTGCATGCTTGTGATGATGTTTGTTATCATCGGCGGTTCCTCAAGAATCCAGACGGAAGAATCACACAAACTGATTGATAATGTCGCTGAACGTTGGGCAAATAGAGTACAGGGCGCGTTCAACGAGGTCTATGCCTCATTGCGCGCATCCGAACTCAACCTCGAATCGCTCATGCAGCTGCCATCTGCACAGGCACAACCGCTGCTCGAAGGCGTCATCTCTGCGATGCTTGATGCGAATCGGCTCGGTACATTTGCCTATCTCTATATCGATTCTCCTGAATATTTCGGCGAGCGGATTCTCGAAAAAAAGCATGCCCTGCCTGATGGCAAGTTTTTAATTTTGATTCATGATAAGGACACGAGCGTAGAAGGCGGAGTTGAGCTTGTGCAAGCCGATGAAGTGATTCTGAAATTCGGTAGCGTGCAAAAGGCGCTGCAAACGGGCAAGCCTACGCTTGGGCGCCCGACATTCCAGAGAATCGCGGGGATGAGCGAGGTTGTGGGTGTGGGAATGAACCTCCCGATTGCATATAATGGCAGAACTGTGGGCGTTGTGGGAATCTTTGCCGACCTCTCGGTGTTTAGCGAGATATTCCTGCGCCCGAGCAGGCTCTTTGCCGATAGCTATCGCGTGCTACTCTCCGAGGGCGGCGTTGTAGCAATTCACCCCGAAAGAAGCCTGCTGACGAAGCTCGCGACAGATGTGAATAAAAATGCGAGCATGGTCGAGCTCGTGAAGGCATTGGATGAGGCGAAAAGTGGCATTTTCACGCATACCAACATCCACAACCAGACAACCTTCACCGCACTTGCGACATTTGAAATTGGTGAGAATATGGCGCATTGGGGCGTGCTCACGATTGTTCCAAAGGAGCAAATTTATGCTCCCGTTATGCAGCTCCGTACGACGGTCATTCTCGCGATTCTTGTTTCGATTATGGTCATTGTCGTTGTGCTATTCTTCTATATGCGCTACACGGTTGTGAATCGAATCCATCGTATCTCGAATCTGCTCATGAATTTCTTCGACTATTTGAACCACAAGAGTACCACAGCGCCCGCGCTACTGCCTCCGACATGTCAAGATGAGCTTGCCCGCATGGCGATTGCGATTAATGAGAATATCGAACATACGCATGAGATACTCGAACAAGACAGCCAAGCCATTACCCAAAGTGCGCAGACAGCAAAAGAAATTGAAAAAGGGAATCTCACTGCTCGCATTACAGCTAAGCCTGCAAATCCCAAGT
>CAMWUR010000024.1 GCA_947177485.1 uncultured Helicobacter sp. | reverse complement strand
TTTGGATTCCTATCACCCAAGATTCTTCAGCCTAAAGGCTTCAGAATGACAATGATCGGCTTTGCCTCAACATGACAAATTGTGGATTGCCACGTTTGTTTCACTCGCTCGCAATGGCAGAATCTTGACTCATTGAAGCTATCCCAATCTGTCATACCAAAAATGGCACAGAAATATGCCTCGTCTGTGATACAATCACATTCACAAACTCTTTGGAGGGAGAATGCCACACGAGGAGCTTTTAAGCCTTTTTGCGCCGTTTGGAATCACCGAAGGTGACAAACAAGATGTCGCACAAAGGGCGATTGTCAAGACATTTGCGGCACAAACGTTGCTCAATAATAGCGAGGATTGCTTAGGCTTTGTGCTCATTTTGCAGGGCAGTATACGCGCATATATCATCGGTGAAAATGGTAAAGAAATCACACTCTTTTGCCTCAAATCAGGCGATTCATGCGTGGTCTGCTCGCATTGCACATTGCAGTCTATCGAGCACAACATTCTGCTTGAAACAAACAGCAAAAGCGAGATTCTCATTGTGCCTGCCAAACTCTTTGCAACACTCAAAGAGAAATATCCCAAACTCGCTGATTTCACACTCACGCTCCTAAGCAAGCGGCTCTCACAAACAATCACGACACTTGAACAAGCATTGTTCAAGCCACTTGTCGAGCGGATTCGCGATTTTTTGCGCAAAAACGAACACAATGGCGAGGTGCAGATGAGTCATGAAAGTATCGCCAATCATCTCGGCAGCGCGCGCGAGGTTGTTTCGCGAATCCTCAAAGAAATGGAGAATCGAGGCGAGATTCAGCTTGGGAGAAAGAGGATTGTGCTGCTTGGAATCTAATTTGCGGGCGCAAGATGTATGGCAATAAAAGGAACGGCATTTGCTTATGCAATAAGAAATGCAAAGGATTGCAAAGCCAATTAAGGAAAAAACGATGAATCTTTCTTTTGCCGATAGCTTGCTTTCCAACAATTCCGTTTCGCAATATGCGCATATCACGCAAAGACACTACCAGCAGGCAGAGACAGAAAAAGAAGAATCTGTCCCATTTGCCACAATCCTGCAAGAAAAGCTTCAAGATTTTGCGGATCTAGCCCCGCAGCAAGCTCAAATGTTTGCGAGCCGTGCTAGCGGACTTGAGCCAACTCATCGGTAGCATTGCAAGATTCAAGCAGCTGCCTAGAATCTCGCAACACAAAATCTATGCCAAGAGCCGTTGTGCATTGACAAGCGCTTGATAATTGAAGAATTGGTCATTCACCGATGAAAGGTTGCCATCAAACGCCACGCGGTTGAGAATCGCGGTCAGTCCGTTGTTGTTTTTCGCTTTGCCAAGCAACGCGTCAAGCTGCACAAGCGCGAGATTCTCTTCGCTCACATTGCCCTGCTTAATCTCTTCGATTTGCTGGCGAATCTCGGCAGGCGTGAGTTGGGTGATACTTTCAAGATTGCCTGTGTTATTTGCGCTTGTTTCCTCGTTTTTGGTGTTGCCAACAAGTGTGCGCAAGAGGTCGAGGTCGTTTTGTGATTTATGATACGCAGCGATTCCAACGTCTTTGCTCACGGTCGCTTGCTCATCACGTTTCGCAAGGTCGACATGATAAATCTGTCCTTCACTGCCATCAGTGCGCTGATAGGCGGCGCTTTTGCGTTGCACACCAAGCGTCTCGCCGTTTGTGCTTTGCATAAGCTGCTCATTATTTTTTGCATCAAGATAAATCGCGCCGATTCCGACTTCGCCAAGCCCGATGAGCTCGCCTTGGTCGCCGTTTGCGCCCGGCTTCCAGATTCGGAGTTTGTCATAAATTGGGTCGTCTTTATCAATCTTGCCATCGCCGTTGCTATCATAGCGCGCTAAATCTTTGAATCCATCGCCATTTTGTGTGCCAAAAAGCTCTGTGCCATCATTGATGATTCCATCGCCGTTTTTATCGAGTGCGAGGAATCCGCTGTTGCCTTTGGGGCGAGAGATTTGGTCGCTTTCACCATCGGCGTCAAGGTCGAAGCTGAAAGTGTCATCACTAAGCTCAACACCATCGCCGCCAAGGTCGATGATGAGCGGGTCAATGAGATTGACAGAATCATTGCCTTGCCATCGCACAATGCTCGTATTCACCGACGTTGTCGAAAGGCTCACGTTCACATTGGTGCTATTGGCATTTGAGAGCGTTTGGAGGCTAATGCTGCTGAACTCAACACGTGTGAGAGATGAAATCGATGTGCTGTTGCTCGAGCTACTGCCATACGCATCGTATGCCTTGCGAATCCAACTGTCGAGTGTGTCAATCTGTGGATTTTCGCCTGTGAGCAAGACCATATTGCGCAACGCTGTATATGTCGAAAGCTGCTTGCTGTCGAAATTGTTTGTGAGGAAGCTTTGCGAAAGCGAAACGCTCACATTCACAGACTGCGATTGCGCGCCGCTCACAAGCGTTGTGCTAAACTCGAGCGTAAATCCGCTCATCGCAAATTCGTTCCCATTGAGCGCTTCAATAAATGCCTGATTTTCGCTAACCTTATTAATAATATCATTCGAAAATCCAAGCGCTTGGGTCAATTCTCCAAACATTGTTTCGCGCACACTCTGCACGAGCTCGAGCGCGCGATTCACAATCGCTTCTTGAGCGACTGCATTGCCAAGCACCGAGCCAAATTGCACGCCGTTTGTTTGAATCGCTGTGGCGATTCCGCCATTGCCGCCATTGCCTCCGCCCTGATTGCCGCCATTTGCGTCACGTTCGCTCACGGCGTTTGCTGCTGTGCCCGCTGTTTGCGTGGTTGTGGTTGTAGTGGTTGTTGTGGTTTTGTCGTTTTCGCCCTTGTCATAGAGGCTCGTGGTGAAACGACTGGAGCTGAATTGAAATGATGAAACTAAACCGTCCATGGTTGTCTCTCCTTAGATGAATTTGAATCCTCTGGTCCTTCAGAGATTGTTACAATAACTATATCGTAATTTTTGTATTTTTTTCAAGGGGGGATTTCAAAAAATGAACATTTTTGCTATAATGTCTTGTTTGCTGAAACAAATCAGCAAGCGTAAAAATTTCAGTTAAAACTAAGGAGACACAATGGCAGACACCCGAATCGAACATGACCTCATTGGCGACAAAGAAATTAGCAATGAGTTTTATTATGGTGTACAGACAGCACGTGCAAAGGAAAATTTTCAAATCAGCGGCACGACACTTCGCGTCTATCCTGATTTTATCAAATCTTTTGCGCAAGTCAAAAAGGCTGCTGCGCTTGCAAACGCTCGGCTTGGGCTTTTGGATTCCAAAATCGCCGATGCTATCTATGCAGCATGCGATGATGTCTATAATGGCAAATACAATGACCATTTTGTCGTGGATATGTTCCAAGGCGGCGCAGGAACATCGACAAATATGAACGCAAATGAAGTCATCGCGAATGTCGCGCTTGAAAAATTGGGGCACAAAAAGGGAGAATATCAATATTGCCACCCCAACAACCATATCAACCTCTCGCAATCGACAAACGATGCCTACCCCACAGCAATCCATATCACACTCTACAATAAAATTGAAAAACTGCTCGCTTCATACGAAGAGCTCGCAAACGCATTTGAGCGCAAGGCGCAAGAGTTCGAAGATGTGATTAAAATGGGGCGCACACAGCTCCAAGACGCTGTGCCGATGACTTTGGGGCAAGAGTTTGGCGGCTTTGCTGCGAGCGTGCGCGATGACATCAAATATCTTAAAACCGCACAAGTCGCATGCCTTGAAGTTAATATGGGCGCGACAGCCATCGGCACAGGCATCAACTCCCACCCGAACTACACACGCGAGATTAAAAAAGCCTTGCGCGAAGTAACGGGCAATGAGTATGAAATTTCAGAGAATCTTATCAAAGCAACACCCGACCAAAGCGCCTATCTCATCACCTCATCAGCACTCAAAATCTCGGCAACCAAAATCGCCAAAATCTGCAACGATTTGCGGCTTTTGAGTTCTGGTCCTCGCGATGGAATCGCTGAAATCAAACTCCCTGCAATGCAACCGGGCAGCTCCATCATGCCGGGCAAAGTCAATCCCGTCATTCCCGAAGTTGTCGGGCAAGTGTGCTATTATATCATCGGGCAAGATGGCTGCGTTGTGCTTGCTGCCGAAGCGGGACAATTGCAGCTCAATGTCTTCGAGCCTGTGGCAGCTTACACGCTTTTCAAGTCGCTTGATATGCTCAAAAACGCGTTGCACACATTTGTAACGCTTTGTATCAATGGAATCGAAGCAAACAAACAAACATGCCGCGAATATGTCCTCAAGAGCATTGGGCTTGTAACGGCACTTAATCCGTATATCGGCTATGCAAACTCCACAGCAATCGCCAAAGAGGCGCTCGAGAAAAATCTCAAAGTCGGAGATTTGGTTGTCGAAAAAGGATTGCTCACTGCCGAACAAGTCGAGAAGATTCTCGAACCCGAAAGCCTCATCGCTCCACGTGAGAAAATCAAATTCTAGGTTGCTTCCCGCGCCGGCTGCTCATATCACAATCTGTGGAAAAAGCAGCAAGAGCGCGAGCAACACGAGCTGCAAAACAATAAACGGCACAGCGCCTTTGTAAATCTCAAGCGTGCGCAGGGTATTGCCCATTGCACCCTTGAGATAAAACAGCGCAAATCCAAAAGGCGGCGTCAGAAATGATGTCTGCAAGTTGAGTGCAAGCAGAATCGCAAACCACAGCGCGTCTATCTCAAAATGTGCTATCAGTGGTACAAACAGCGGCACAACAATAAAACAAATCTCGATGAAATCAATCAAAAACCCGAGCACAAACACAATCAACATTGCCACAAGGATAAATGTCCATCGATTCTCGCTTTGTTCAAAGAGCGCAAAAATCAAATCCCCGCCCTCTGTTTCGTTGAACACAAGCGTAAATGCCGAAGCACCGATAAGAATCGCGAAGATGAGCCCCGAAAATAGCACCGTTTGCAGCGCCGCATAGCGCAAGAGCGACAATGAAAAACTACGCAACAAAATCGTGAGCAGCACAGCCCCAGCCGCACCAAGTGCGCTAGCCTCGCTTGGAGTCGCGAGTCCAGCGAGGATTCCACCAAGCACAACGGAGATGAGCGCGACAGGAGGCAGGGAATATTTGAACGTATCGAGCGCCAAAACGCGTAGATTCGCATTGCTTTTTGTTGCGGGCGCAACATCGGGGCGCAAAAACGCGATTGCGAGGATATAGGCGAGATAGAGCCCGACCAAAATTGCGCTAGGCAGCAGCGCAGCGGCAAACAAATCACCCACCGAGATTTGCAACACATCGCCAAGCAAAATCAGTACGATACTCGGCGGAATGATTTGCCCTAACGTGCCGCTCGCCGTTACAACGCCGCTCGCAAAGCTTGGCGCATAGCGCGCAGAGAGCATAGACGGAATCGCAATCACACCCATCATTACGACACTCGCGCCCACAACACCCGTGCTTGCTGCGAGCAAAACACCGACAAACACCACGCCAAGCGCCATTCCGCCGCGCAAAAACCCGAAAAGCTGACTGATGTTGCCAAGCAATCGCTCGGCAATTCCGCTTTTTTCGAGTACCAAGCCCATAAAGATGAACAGTGGCATCGCCATGAGTGTCGTGTTTGTCATAATGCCATAGATTCGCGCAGGCAGCAGCGCAAAGATGTCGATTCCAATTTCGGGCGCAAACCACGCAACCAAAAATGCCGCGCCGCCAAACGCAAACGCGACAGGCACGCCGACAAACAAAAACGCAAATGCGATAGCAAATAGCATGAAAGACAGAATCATTGGGACTCTTTATTTTGTTTATCGCTATGGGTTTTTGAATCGTTTTTGAGAAATGCAATACTTTTTAAAATTTCGGAATATGCCTGCATGAATAAGAGGCAAAACGCGAGCAGAGGGACCGCCTTGATGAGGTAACGGTGCGTGAGCCCGCCGCTATCAGAAACCTCGTTTTGTTGGTAGCTCATCATCACAAAATCGCTGCCATAATGCAAAATCAGCAGGCTGAAGGGCATCACAAAGCAGAGATTGCTCACAATCTTGAGGCAATGCATCTGCTTTGGGCTATAATGCTGGCAGAGAACATCGAGTCGCACATGTTTATCATGTTGCAAAGTATAGGGGATTGCGAGCAAGAATCCTGTCGCAAAAACATGCCATTGTAGCTCGAAAAGCGCGATAGACGAAAGCCCACACAGACGCAAGCCGATGTGATACAACACAAGCAAAATCAGCACGACAAACAATGACGCAGAGAGCAAACCGGCAAAGTTTGTGAAGCCATCGAGCACATGCGCGCCATGCAAAAGCGGGTCGCGCCGATTCCTTTGCTCATTTTTCACGCAAGCCCTTTGTGTACAATCTCGACAAGCTTTTGTGCATTCTCGCGCGGCAAATCGGGCAACATTCCATGTCCAAGATTGAAGATGAAAGGCTGCCCATTCATCGCGCGCAGAATCTCGTGCGCGCCCTGCTCCATTGCGTTTGCGTCATAGAGTGTCGCGGGCTCGAGATTACCCTGCAACACGAAACGTTCGCCCACAAGTTTCCGCGCCTTTGCCATAGGAATACCCCAATCAATTCCAAGCACGGCGAAATTCCCCGTGAGCATTTCGAGGAACGCGCCGACACCTTTTGGAAAAACAATGAGCGGAATCTCGGGGTGCTTTGCGCGCAAGAAATCGGCAATCTCGCAAATCGGCTGCCAACCAAATTCGAGATATGCCGCAGGAGCAAGCGCACCAGCCCATGAATCAAAAATCATGAGGGCATTTGCGCCCGCGCTTGCTTGCATGCTCAAATAGTTTTTGAGTTCTTCACAAAGGATTGCGAGCAGCTTCTTGAGTGTGCTCGGATTCGCATAGAGCATGTGTTTGCTATGCGCAAACTGCTTGCTACTCTCGCCCTCAATCATATATGTTGCAAGCGTCCAAGGTGCACCACAAAAGCCAATCAATGCCTTGTCTTGCGGCAATTTTGCGCGCGTTTTTGCGAGCGTCTCATAGACATAGTTTGTACGTGTAAAAGCCTGCGGTTGCAGATGCGACAAGTCAGATTCGGAACGCACGGTTTGCGCAAAGCGCGGACCCTCGCCCTCATAAAACCCGAGCCCAAGCCCCATCTCAAGCGGAATCACGAGAATATCACTAAACAAAATCGCTGCATCGACGTCTAAGATGTCGATGGGCTGCAACGTCACCTCACAGGCAAGCTCGGGATTCTTGCAAAGACCCAAAAAATCCTTTGCGCGTGCACGCGTGGCACGATATTCGGACAGATAGCGCCCCGCTTGGCGCATGAACCAAACGGGCGTGTGCGAGGTGGCGCGCCCAAAACATGCATCGATAAAAATCATTCTTTCTCCTTAGTTCGCAGGTTCTTTACTATATGCCTGCACAAATTCACGGAAATAACGTTGCGCCGTTTTATCGCCATAATACTTGAGCATGGGCGATTCGAGAATCGTTGCACCCAATGCTTCGACAATGCCCTGCAAATCATTCCCTTCACTAAGCGACGTCAGGCGGACATATTGCGCAAACGCCTCGGCAACAAGCGCAAGCTGCTCTTTGGTTTCAATCTTGAGATTCACAATCTCAAATTCTTCGCGCACTGTGCATTGGCAAGCAAAAAGATAATACTTAATCGTGCTCGCGCTGCTCTGTTGCAAAAACTCTTGCTTGATATTGATTCCAAACAAGAGGTCCTTGTCGTTTTGCAACTCGACAGATTCCAAAAATGCGCTCGATGGCGGCAGCTGCTCGTTTTGCTCGAAACGTTTGGGTGAATCCATAAAGAGATTCATCAAGTCATTGACCGATGAACTCACATTGCGCAAATCCGATGCAACCGATTCTGTGTCGCTTAGCCTCTGGCGCAAAATGCGCTCATTTTCTTGCAATGTGGCAATCTGCTCGCGCAGCTGTTCGATTTCGCTTTGTTTTTGCGCGAGCTCTTGTTGCAATTCTTGAATCGAATCTGTTTCATTCATCGCAAATCCTCCTTTTTTACTAATTGTTGTGCAACCAAAAAGGCATTGATAAAACTTGTTGTTGATGGATTCTGGTTCTTATATGCAATATCAAATGCCGTTCCATGGTCGACGCTCACACGCACAATGGGCAATCCCAAACTGATTTGCACACTCTGTTCAAAATGCAATGCTTTCAGCGGCGCGAGCCCTTGGTCATGATACATTGCCACAAAGGTTTGGAATCGCGCACGCATTTTGGGCACAAACGCGACATCAGGCACAAGCGGACCCACAAAAACCTCGCGCACTAAGGTGCTGTTTGCACGCACAATCGCAGCGGCGATGATAGAATCTTCGCTGCCAATGCAGCCACCATCGCCGGCATGCGGGTTGAGCCCAAGCACGGCGACTTCGCCATCTGTTAGTGAGCTTTGGGAAAGTCGCAGCAAAAAGTCATAGACAGAATCCTCGCAAATGCGCGAGCTCACCGCATGTAGTGGGATATGGTCGGTATAGAGCGCGACCATCATCTCCTCACAGCCCAAGACCATGATAACCTCAACACCAAACAGCGCACGCAAAAGCTCCGTATGTCCCGCAAAGGCGATTCCCGCCTCGCTCCACGCGCGCTTATGCACAGGCAGCGTGAGCAGCGCAGAAACCTCGCCACGCATGGCAAGCATGATTCCATACAAGAAACTTTTGCACGCATATAATCCGCAATCCGCGCGCACCTCTCCCGCACGGATTGTAGGTGGCGCAATGGGCGCGAGTGCATGCGCGATTCCAAGCGAGGCTGCATGCGGAAAAATGCGCATAAAATCCTCGCGCAAATCCAGATTCGCGAGCGCACATGGTTGCAATGGTGCGCACGCAAAATCGCAATCGGCGAGCAAAGCGCGCGCGGAATCGAGCAACGTGGAATCGATTCCATAGATTGCGTCCATGCCAAGCGTGCGCAAACGCGCAAAGGAGCGCAACGCAATCTCGACAGAAACGCCATTCACATCGCCAATGCTCACATAGAATCTCATCGCGCACCTTGTGGTTGCAAAATCGTTGCCATCTGCATAAAATTCGATTCGACGACACGGCTAAATGCCTTATTGAGGCTCTCGACAGCGGCTTGCATATCATAAGGCGCGCCGATATTTTCTTGAGCGCTAAGGCGCCAACGCTCAATCTCACCGCTTTTGGGCGCAAGCAACCAAAATTCAATATCGACCACACCGCGAAGCCCATTGTCGTTTGCATCCGCAAAAATGCTGAAGTCATGCACAAACGAAAGTAACCGATAGTCAACATCATCTGCCGCAATGCGCGTTGTGCGATAGCATGCACGTGGCAAAACGCGAGCAAAATGCTTTTGGAGCATAAACTCAAGCGGCTCTGCCCAGTAGACGTTGGGCAAGGAATCAAGCGATTCTCTATGCGTATTCAGCGCAATATTGCGATGAATCTTTGCAAGCGGCACAGAAAGTTCGGGCGGTTCGATTTCAACAATGGACAGCGGCTCTTGGCACGACACAGCAAATCCACGTCGCATGCGCACATAGTCGATATAATAACTCTGTGCGCGTGGCAGCTTGAGGCTTTCATAAATGTTTTGAGGCAGCTGTGTCGCCTTTTGTGGCAGCTTCTCATCGCGAATCTGCACACAACCCCATAACGTTATGCATGCAAACACAGCCAGAAAGATTCTCAACGCGCACCTCTTTTGCGAAATATGGAATCATACCAAGAAAAAGCAGCATTTCGCTTAAAAATCGTTTTGTGATTTATGTTACAATAACCGCTTCACATTCTGTTGTGGAGGCAAAAAATGTTACTCGCTAGTTTAGTTATTGTATTGGTTATATTGGCTGTATGCGCGATTGTATTGGGCACAATGCTACAAAAAGCGCGTGCGCAGCTTGGGAACTTACACCATGTGCTGACAGAACTTTCAAAAGGCAATCTGCAAGTGCGAGCGAATCTCGAAAGTGGAAAAACAGAAGGTGTTAATTCGTTGCTCAACGCCCTGATTGATGGCTTTGAAAACCACACAACAGCGGTTGTCGCAGCGATTTCCAAATGTGGCAAAGGCGACTTTGTGCCGATTCCCACAGAAGCGCAGCTGCCGCTCTTTGCTGCTAATGCGCAGCAAATCAATGCAATCCTCACCACATTGTCTAAACAAACGCGAGGCGAAGATGGCGAACATTTCGTGATTGCGCTCACGCGCACAAACAAAAACCGCGAGCAGCTGACCTATATGCAAGACAAATTCCAGATGAGTGTGCAGCGGCTTGGCGACATCAGTATCTTTGTGAACAACGCCGCAACAACGACAAACGAGCGGCTTGCCGACATCGAAGGCGTGATTAACAATCTCGACACGCTCACGGGGCTCATCACCGCCAACAATGACGCGACCAAAATGCTGCTCACGCGGAGCTCGGAAATCAACTCGATTATCGATTTGATTAATGATATTTCTGACCAAACAAACTTGCTCGCGCTCAATGCTGCGATTGAAGCGGCGCGTGCGGGTGAGCAAGGGCGCGGCTTTGCTGTCGTGGCAGAAGAGGTGCGCAAGCTCGCCGAACGTACGCAAAAGGCAACAAGCGAAATCCGTGCCTCGATTCAAGTTTTGCAACAAGATAGCGGCGATATTTACAGCAATAGCGAAGAAATGCAAGAACATATCGAATCTTTTAATGCCTCGATGCACTCGTTTGAAGATTCGCTTGTTGATTTAAACCGACAAACAGGAGATATGAGTCAATCTGTCGAGAGTATCAAGAATCGATTATTCCTCAATCTCATTATGGTCGACCATATTCTCTTCAAAAACAATGCTTACAATATGGCTTCGCATCAGAACTTTGCCAACCCGCTGCCCAAGCATACTGCTTGTCGCTTTGGCAAATGGTATTTTGGACCAGCGCAAGAAACCCTCGCTGACAGCGAATATTTCAAACAAATCGACCCATTCCATGCAGGTGTACACAACAATGCTCAAGCAGCGCTTGACGCAACAAAGGCAGGCAACACGCAACAAGCGCTCGAGTATTTTACGACAATGGAACAATCAAGTGCCGAGTTGTTTGTGCTGATGGACAAACTCGCCGAGGAACGTTTCGTGATTCCAAAAGCTGCCGACAAAGCAGAAGAAGCGCCCAAAAAATAAACGATGTGCTCCGAGTCGACGTCTACTTTTTGCATCTCTTCGCCCGTTGGCAACCTCTTGCTAGCAGATTGGTTTGACACAGAAACAAGCCCTGCATGCGTGGCGCATTGCCGCAAGTCATCGCGCAAACATGCGCATGGCTTGATTCCCCTATTTTGCGGGCAAAGTCGAGCCGCTGCCGCCTTTTAGCGCACAAGGCTCGCCATTTTGTCAAGAAGTATGGGAAATTTTGCTCGCGATTCCTTATGGTACAACGACAACATATCGCGTGATTGCGCAGCAGATTGCGATTCAAAGAGGGATTGCTAAGATGTCCGCACAAGCTGTTGGTGGCGCTGTTGCTCGCAACCCAATTCCATGCCACCGTGTGATTGGCACTAATGACGCGCTCACGGGCTATGCAGGAGGAATCGACAAAAAAGCTGCGCTACTACAATGGGAGCGGGGACATATTTTATCTTAGAATCGCATTAGTGGATTCTGCTATTCGTCATTGCAAGCTTACGCGAAACAATCCACCGTACACGGTTGGTTGCTTCGGCTTTGCCTCGCAATGACGAAATAGCAGATTCTAAATAAGATTCCATATTGTCATGTTGAGCGTAACGAAACATCTATCTTGAACGCTCGGCATGGTTTGATGAGGTATTTCGCTTCGCTCAATATGACAACTCTATTATCGTTCTGAAGCCACATGACGGTAGCTAGAATCATTTGAGATTCTAAAGATACCTTTCGCCGCCCGCGTAGGGCAGCGATTAAAGACGCTCCTGCGCGACGTTATCACGTAGGTTTAGGGAGTATGTGGAAGTAATTCCGCACACGACAGCAAACGCTCGATTCAAACGTTTGCGATTCCTAATGTAAAACCTAACTACTCGACCTCCGCGTCAATCACATCATCATCTTTTTTCTTGTCTTGCGCTCCTGCCTCTCCTTTTTTGGCATACATGCGTTCGGCGAGCGCGTGGCTTGCTTCGCTCAAAGTTTTGGTCAGAGACTCAATCTCTGCCTTTGTTGCGTCTTCTTTCTTGAGCGCGGCTTCGAGCGATTCGATGGCAGATAGAATCTTGCCTTTTTCGGATTCATCGAGGTCTTTGAACTCATCGAGGCTCTTACGTGTCTGATAAATCAGCGATTCAGCGTTGTTACGTGCTTCGATAATCTCTTTGCGCTTGCTGTCTGCCTCTTTGTTCATCTCCGCGTCTTTGACCATTTTGTCGATTTCGCTATCGCTAAGCCCGCTGCTGCCGGTGATTTTAATCTCTTGGCTCTTGCCTGTGGCTTTGTCTTTTGCCGAGACCGTCAAGATTCCGTTTGCGTCAATATCAAACGTGACTTCGATTTGTGGAATCCCGCGCGGTGCGGCAGGGATTCCACTAAGCTCAAAATCGCCGAGCGATTTGTTGTCGCGCGCAAGCTCGCGTTCGCCTTGCACAACCTTGATGCTCACAGCGGGCTGATTGTCTTCGGCTGTCGAGAATGTCTGTTGCTTTTTGGTTGGAATCGTTGTGCCACGTTCGATAATCTTTGTCATCACGCCGCCGAGCGTCTCGATTCCAAGACTAAGCGGCGTTACATCGAGCAACAAGACATCTTTCACATCGCCCTTGAGCACCCCACCTTGAATCGCCGCACCCACAGCAACGACTTCATCAGGATTGACGGATTTATTGGGCTCTTTGCCGATAAAGTCTTTGACACGTTCTTGCACCTTTGGAATCCGAGTCGAGCCGCCCACGAGCACGACTTCGGAAATATCACTCTTGCTAAGCTTTGCGTCTTTAATCACAAAATCAATGGTTTGAATCGTTTTTTCAATCAAATCATCAATTAAGCCCTCAAATTTTGCACGTGTGAGTCGTTTTGCAAAATGCTTTGGTCCGCTTGCATCGGCTGTGATAAAGGGCAGATTAATCTCTGTTTCAGTCGCGCTACTCAATTCTTTTTTAGCAGCTTCGGCAGCGTCTTTGAGCCGTTGGAGCGCCATGATGTCTTTTTTGAGGTCAATGCCGCTTTCGTCTTGGAACTCTTTTGCTGCCCAGTCGATGATTCGATTGTCGAAATCATCACCACCCAAAAATGCGTCTCCGCCTGTCGCATTCACCTCAACAAGCCCATCGCCTGTCTCGAGAACTGTAACATCGAATGTCCCTCCTCCGAGGTCATAGACGACAATTTTTTCGGATTTTTTCTTGTCAAGCCCATACGCGAGCGCGGCAGATGTGGGTTCGTTGATGATACGCAAAACATTCAGCCCAGCAATCGTTCCAGCCTCTTTGGTCGCCTTGCGCTGCGCGTCATTGAAATATGCAGGCACTGTAATCACGGCTTCAGAGACGCTTTCGCCCAAATAGGCTTCGGCATCTTCTTTGAGCTTCATGAGAATCTTTGCCGAAATCTCTTGGGGTGTGTAAACTTTGTCGTTAATCTCAACAGCGCATGCGCCATTTCTGTCAATAATCGTGTAGGGCAGACGTTTTTGCGCCTCTTGCGCCTTGTCCTCACTCATCATCAAGCCCATGATGCGCTTGATAGAATAAATCGTTTTCTTCGGATTCGTAATCGCCTGACGCTTTGCAGGGTCTCCCACAAGAATCTCGCCCTTGTCCGTAAAAGCCACGACAGAAGGTGTTGTATTTTTGCCTTCTTTGTTTGTAATGATTTTACCCTCATTACCCTCATAAACTGCCATTGCAGAGTTTGTTGTTCCTAAGTCAATTCCTAATACTTTTGCCATAATGTTCTCCTTTATTTTTTACAAACTTTCACAAGAGCGGGTCGCAAAACGCGCTCCTTGTATTGATAGCCTTTTTGCAAGATTTGAACGATTTGCCCGTCCTCATGCTCGGGGCTATCTTCTTGCATCACAGCGTTATGGACATTGGGATTGAACTCGCCAATTGCCACAATTTCCGTGATTCCATAGCGCTCAAGAACCTTTTTGAAATTCTCGAGTGTGAGCAAGAGCCCTTCTTTAAATTTATCTTTCATCGATTCTTCGATACAGCTTCCATCGACACTGACAATCCCCGCTTCGAGCGAATCGATGACAGGCAATAACTCTTTTGCGAAATTTTCATAGGCATATTCGAGCGATTGCGCTTTTTCACGTTCCAATCGTTTCTTGGTGTTCTCAAAGTCGGCATGATTGCGCAGATATTTGTCCTCAAGCTCCTTGATTTTGGCATGTAAGGCGTCTATGTCGTCTTGTGCCTCAAGATTCTCGAGCACATTCTCATTCTGATTGATTTCTGTCTTGTCGTCTTGCAAACAATCCTCCTTCCAATGCTTGATATGCTAGGCATATTATAGCATAAAAAAACTTGATTTGCAGCGAGTCAACTCAACCCTAACTGCATGTGTATTATATAATATGAGTGATTAAATGTCAAGTTTTATAACACAACTTGCCTAAAATTCTGCGACAAATCCACGCCAATGTCCTGCATAGTCACGATAGAATGAGACATGGCGCGCACAAAGACGATGCAATGCGGATTCCATGCTTGCCTTTTGGTCATGCCCCATCTCGCATGCCACAAAGCGCACGTCCTTTGCGCGCGCCTCTTTGAGAAAAGCAAGTAGAATCTCATCGCCACGTCTGCCGCCAAAGAGCGCCTCGCGCGGCTCAAACGAGAGCGGCGACTCGAGCGGATAATCCTCGGCGATATAGGGCAGATTCGCGTACGCAAGCGGAATGGGGGACAAAAAGCCCGAAAGAAACGTGCAATGGTGCAGAGAAATGCGGCTAGAAAGCCCAAAGCGCGCGAGATTCTGCTGCGCAATGGCGAGCGCTTGTTCTGAAACATCGCCGCCAGAAAAGCGCACAGAATCAAACATCAGCGCAAGCGAACAGAGCAGCGCGCCGCTGCCAACGCCCACTTCGACAACACGTTCAATAGAATGCGTCCGAATCAAATCAGCGACAATATCGACCAAAAGCTCGGATTCTGGGCGCGGAATGAGCGCACCGGGCGCGATATAAAAGACATGATTATAGAAGCTCACTTGTTTTGTGAGATATTCAATGGGCTCATTCTCCTTGCGCCGCGCAAGCAATTCTTGAAAACGTTGCAACGATTGTGTGTCGATTCGCATGCAATCATGCGTATGCAAAAACGTGCGCGGCACACCAAGCACGAAGCAGAGCAAAATCTCGGACTCAAGGCGCGGACGCTCGACATGCGGCACAAGCGCTGCGCTCGAAGCGCGCAAAACATCAGCGAGAGTGGGATTCATCGCAAACAAGCGCACTTTGTGGCATACCAAGCGCCAAAAGCCGCTGTAAAAGTGGCGGATGCGTATGATAGAAAAAAATCTGCAATGGGTGCGCATGCGGAAAGCTGCGATTCTCCTTTGCAAGCACAAGCAGCGCGCTTGCGAGATTCTCTGCGCCCTGCAACTCCGCGCCAAATGCGTCTGCGGCGTATTCGTTGTGGCGGCTTATCATTCCCATAAGCGGCATTGCCCAAAAGCCGACAATCTCGGCACAGAAAAAAAGAATCAATATAATGTTTGGCGCGACAGGCAAAATGGGCGCATAGAAGCTTTCAGGAATTTGCGAAGCGGCAAAAAAGATAACGGCAATGGCACACATCGCAAACAAGAGGCTTTTGTAAATATCGTGATGCTTGAAATGCCCGAGCTCATGCCCCAAAATGGCAAGCAGCTGCGCAGTTGTGGTCTTCGCAAGCAATGTGTCAAACAACACCACGCGCTTTACCTTGCCTAGCCCACCAAAATAGGCATTTAGGCGAGAATCCCGCTTGCCTGCGTCCATGACGAAGATTCCGCTTGCAACAAAACCAACACGTGCAAGCAGGGCATGGATTTGCTCCGCCTGCTCATTGTTTTCAAGCGGAGTGAAGTGGTTGAAAAATGGCGCAATCCAAACAGGATAGACAAAATTTGCAACCAAAAGTAAAATCCAAAAGAAAAGGCATGCCCAAAGCCACCACAAAGAAAATGGCAAGAGTGCAAGAACAACAATACAAGCGAGAATGCCCAACACTATGTTCAGAAAGAGGCTTTTGGCAGTGTCGCTCCAAAAGAGTCGTGTTGTGCCCTGAAAGAAGCCATATCGCCTATCGAGCACGAGCGTTGCGTACATTTCAAGCGGGAGATGCGCGAGCGACACCGCAGTACACACAGACACGACAAACAGCGCATCGCCCCACAAGCCAAAGCTTTGTTCTGCCATTCCCCACCACACAAGCGCACACACAAGCAGCGAATCAAGCAATGTTTTGACAATCTGCAATGATTCCTTTGCAAGCGCATAATGCCCTGCTTTGCGATACAAATCGCCTGTGAGCAAAACGGGCGAAAGCCGCAATGTGCGCCTGATATGCGCGATTTGCAGACTCGCCACAACGAGTTTGGGTAGCGCATAGCCAAAAAGATAGAGCGCAAGAAAAATCATAGAATCCACACCCTTGCATTTCAATTCAAATCAATGTATCATCATTCTATCATATAGAATCCCACCATAAGGAATCGCCATGCTGCACACAAGGCATGTTTTGTTGCTTTTTTTATCATTCTTTCTTTGCGCATGTGCCCATAAAAGCGATACAATCGATTCGCTACAACAGCAGCACCTAGAGCAGCTGCAAAGTGCTGGTTATCTGCAATATTTAGAAACGCGCGCAAGCCTCATACGCGACTTTAGCTCGCTTTGTGCAAGCGCTGTGGCGCAAGGAATCAAAAATGCGATTGCATGCAATGACATCGACTTTTTGCAAACCCAAAGCGCGGCAAATCTCGACAAACTCTGTGCGCTTGATGTCCCTAATGCATGCTTTCTTTACGCAGCAAAATCGCGCGGCGCAATCGGACTCGCCACCGATTCATTGCAAAAGGCATGCATGCTAGGGCATGCAGAGGCATGCGCTGATTTGGGTGCAATCACACAGGGAGATGAGGCAAAAAGTTGGCAGCAAAGGGCATGCGCGCTCGATAATGTGCGCGGCTGCAAGGCACTCTATTTTGCGCTTAATTCTAACGACACGCAACGACAAGAAATCTACAATAAGCTGCTCGATTTTGGCGAAGATTCTGTTTGCGAGGACGAGGATTGCCAGATTCAAGGGCGCTTTGTCCAAGAAAATACTCTGCAAAACGCATGCGCAAAGGGCTCGGGAATGGCATGTGTGGCGGTTGTGCGCAAAATGCGGCAAACATCGCCACAATATGTGAGCGAAGGGCAGAGAATCTTGCACAAACACTGCTTTGTGCGCCGCTATGTGCCTGCATGCGAAGAGCTGCAAGACATCTATGCGCTACAAAAAAATGCCGATTCGTGGTTTGCGGCGGGCAAAATCGCGTGCGAAAGCATGTTTTTTGCGCAAGGCGTTTTGGGCTATGAAAAATCGCCACACCTGTGCACACGCGTTGCGGATTCGATTGTGATTGATACGAGCAGCACGCGGCTCGATTCGCCCAAAAAGCAGGCGATGTTGCTGTATAAAATCGGCTGTGAACGTGGAAATGAAGAAAAAGCATGCACAAATCTGCACGAGCTCCTCACGCGCGTTTCGTTACAATCTCCATAAGGTTTGCTTTAGCAAAAAGGCGTTAGAATGCTGCTTTCCATGCGGGAGTGGCGAAATGGTAGACGCACCAGACTTAGGATCTGGCGCCGCGAGGTGTGGAGGTTCAAGTCCTCTCTCCCGTACCAGACTGTGGTTTTTTTATTGTTATTTTGATGTTCTCCTACTTGGCATCGTTTTGCGCCGTGCAGCTGCATGGCGCATTGCCAAGCGCTTCTTGGTTGCTCTGTCCACAGCCCACAAACGCTAAAAACACACCGATTCCAATCCATATCGCTATCTTTCTCATTTCGATTCTCCTTGTTGCGCTATTATATCCAAATCAGCTTTTATGGATTGCAAACGCTTTGCGTTTGCTGTCGCTCGGCGGTTGTAATTCCGCGAGCTCCCTAAAGTGATGCGACAACGCCTGCTCCACTTCGTTCCGCAGTCTTTAGTCGCTGTCCTTACGCGGACGGCGAGAGGTTTTAGCCTTTGAGCGCAAACTCCACAAATCGCGGGAACTCGCCATGATTTAGCTGCCGCAACAAATCCCGAATCTGTGCCATCATGTGCGAACGTTGGTCTGCTGCAATGCCAATTTTTTGTGCTTTGAGTCGGCGCAATGTTTCCTCGTAATAAATCCACAACGTCGCCCGCAGCTGTTCGCGTAGCCCATCAAGCGGAAGCGCACGGCGATTGCTTAATAGAATCTGCAAAACTTTTGGGTGCTCGAGCTGCCCGCTTTTGAGGAGTTCAAATTCTTCTTCAAAGCCAATAAACGCGGGCGTGTCGATATATTCAAGCACTTCTTCAAGCAGATTTGGTGCGCTTGCAATCGTTTTGAGAATCTCGAGTGTTGTTATGCTTCTGTCATTTTTTGCCGTTTTTGTGCGCTTTGGTTTTGCGCTTTTGTCCCGCGCCACAAGCGCAGGAGACACTCGCAGAAGCGATGCGAGCATGGGCGCATATTCTTCATGCAAAAGCGGCGAGAGCGTGCGCAAAAAGGCGTTGCCTTCACTCAACGCTTTTTCTTTTTGCAATGGATTGGCGAGGTCGTAACGTGCGCTCATCTCTTGCAACACAAACGCTGCGAAGGGCACAGCAGAATCAAACGTCGCTTGCAATTCCTCAACGCGCTTTGCAACAACCATATCCGCAGGGTCGAATCCAGCAGGTAGCAGCGCCACTCCCCCGTCTTTTTGCGCAAGCAACCGCGCCGCTTTGAGCGCCGCCGCGCGCCCAGCAGAATCGCCATCATACGCAACGATAATCTGTGGCTCGCCCTTGCAAAGCAATGGCAGATGGTCTTTGCCAAGCGCCGTTCCAAGCGTTGCAACGGCTGTTGCAAAGCCTGCTTGACGCAGCAAGATTGTGTCGATATAGCCCTCGGTTACAATCACGCGCCGCTCGCGATAGATTGCCTCTTTGGCAAGATGATAGCCATAGAGCAAACGCGATTTGTTAAAAAGCGATGTTTGGGGCGTGTTGAGATATTTCGCGCTTGCGTTTTCAAGGCTTCTGCCTCCAAAGCCCACGAGCCTTCCTTGCGGAGAATGGATTGGGAAAATCAGCCGATTCACCATGCGCGCATAGAATCGCCCGCGCTCTTCACCCACGATTCCAAGCCGCAAACAATCGCTCATTGCATAATGACGACTTTGCAAAAAACTTAGAATCTCGGCATTTTGTGGCGCAAAACCCAATTCAAAAGTTTCGCGTGAAGCCTCGCTAATTCCACGTTTTTGGAGATATTGCAACATCTGCGGAGATTGCAAAAGTTTGTGTCGAAAAAACTCGGCGAGTTTTTGAAGCGCATCGCTTTGTGGCGTTTGGGATTTGCTGTATGCAAGCGTGAAATTGTATAGAGCTGCGATTTTTTCAATCGCATCTTTATACTCAAGATGTTCGTATTCCATGACAAACTTAATTGCATCGCCGCCTTTTTGGCAGCCAAAGCAATAAAACAAGCCCTTGTTGGGCTCAACCACAAAGCTTGGTGTTTTTTCGGTATGGAACGGGCAAAGCCCTTTGTAGTTGCTTCCTACCTTATGGAGCTCGACATATTGGCTAATCACATCTACAATCTGCACAATCGCCTTGAGCGATTCGATTGATTCGGCTCGTATCATCGCAACATTATAACGCGTTACTTGCCCTTTTTTGTCGAACTAGGTTATAATACGTGAAAAGGACAAGCGCATGAATAATCTCGTTGCTTTTTTTAGAGACCCGATTTTTGGTGTGGCAGTCTTGATTGCGATTGTTGCGCTTATTGTTCTATCAACCTATTTTTGGAATCTCGCCGCCAAAAAACGTCAGCATGATTCACTTGGAAATTTTATGAAAATTTTTGAGGGCATGCGCACCGATGATGTGGCAAAAGAAACGTTGCAAAAACTCGGCAGCTCGCTGCCTGCGCTCGAATTCCTCGCCGAAACCTACCGCAAAATGGGCGATTATGAACGTTCGATGAATCTCTACCATGCTATTCTTGAATGCGACCTAAGCAGCCAAGAGCGTCTTGCTATCTTGCAATCTCTAGGCGAAATCTACTATCTCACGGGATTCTTAGAACGTGCAAAAAAAATCCTGCTCGAAGTGCTCAAAAACCATCCACGTAACAAAAAGGCTTTGGGCATTCTCATGCGCACTCTTGAATCGCTCACTCTCTATGACGAAGCATTGGACGCTTTGGGCTGCCTCAAGCAGCTTGGGCTTGATTCGGACATTGTCATGCTCAACACAGGCTATTTTGCGATTCAAAAGGAGCTGCACAAGGACAATCCTGACCTAAAACTCTTGCTGCAATATTTACATGAAAATCATGAACTTTTTCCGTTTGTGATGCGCTGCCTCAAAACGCTTGACAAAACGCTTTTTTGGCAGACATATACTGAATTTGCAGCGCATGGAGAAGGGATTCTTGATTTGCTCTGGAATGAGGAGATTCCCCCAAACCTTGCTAGCGATTCGATATTGCATGCAATCGATTGTGCTAAAAATGGCGGAGAAAGCTGCGCGCTATTTGAGCTTGAAGCCTTGCGTTGCCTGCATGAACACAGCAACCAAAAAGGCGATTTGTGCTTTAGCTACCAATGCCGCATTTGCGCACAGACCTATCCTATGCGCATCGACCGCTGCACGCATTGCGGCGCACTCTTGACACAACAGCTACGTTTTGCCATAAAACCCCTCCAAAGTTTTGAGTATGAAAATTGTCCAGCTCTTTTGTGATGGCTCGAGTCTTGGTAATCCCGGCTTTGGTGGATATTGCGGCATTTTGCGTTACAAAGAATCCGAAAAAATCATTCAAGGCGCATGCGCGCATGCAACCAACAATCAAATGGAGCTTACGGCAGTGATTGAATCGCTCAAAAGCCTCAAAGAACCTTGCGAAGTGAGACTTTTTAGCGATTCTTCGTATGTTACAAAAGCGATTAACGAATGGCTGCCATCATGGATTCAAAAAGACTTCGCGAAAGTCAAAAACAAAG
This sequence comes from uncultured Helicobacter sp., assembly GCA_947177485.1. GTDB lineage: Bacteria > Campylobacterota > Campylobacteria > Campylobacterales > Helicobacteraceae > NHYN01. Next base: position 12,657 of record CAMWUR010000024.1, on the reverse strand, counting down.
AGCTTTGGCAAGAATATCTCCGTGTTTCTGCTCCGCACAGAGTGCATGCAGTTTGGGTGCGCGGGCATGACGGACACAAAGAAAATGAACAATGCGACAAAATCGCAAAAGCTGCTGCAAATGCCCTAAAGGAAAAGAATGCACAACAATCAAACTGACCTCAAGCAACTTGAGATTCTCGAACAAAAACTTGGCTATTGCTTTCAGAACAAAAAGCGGCTGCTCGAAGCGCTCACACACCGAAGCCACAAGAGTGCGAGCAACAACGAGCGACTCGAATTTTTAGGCGATGCGGTGCTTGATTTGGTCATTGCCGATTTTTTGTTTGAAAAATTCCCCCAACTGCAAGAAGGCAGCCTCTCGAAAATGCGTGCGGCGATTGTGAATGAGAAAAGCTTTTCGCAACTTGCACAACATCTTGGAATTGGCGATTTTTTGCTGCTTTCAAGCGCCGAAGAGAATAACAACGGGCGCAAAAAACCTTCGATTCTTAGCGATGCGTTCGAGGCGATTTTTGGGGCAATCTATCTCGAATCCAACATTGTCGCTGTTAAGAAAATCATCTTTGCATTGCTCGAAAATGTCTACCCAGATTTCAATCTGTATAATCTCAATATCGACCACAAAACAACGCTCCAAGAGCTCACGCAGGCGCATTATGGCGAAGTGCCGACATATCTGATTCTGAACACCACAGGACCAGACCACCAAAAAGTCTTTGAAGTCAGCGTGAGCATTCGCGGCAAAGAAATCGCCACAGCAACGGGCAATAGCAAGAAAAAGGCGCAACAAAATGCCGCCGAGATTGCCCTGCATTGCTTCAAAGCAAGGGGGATTTTGTGAACACCTTTGGGCTTGCATTGCGCGTAACCACATTTGGCGAATCGCATGGCGAAGGTGTGGGTTGCGTCATAGACGGCTTGCCAAGCGGGCTTGTGATTGATGAAGAATTCATCGCTTGCGAGATGCGGCGGCGCGCGCCGGGCAGAAGCAACCTAAGCACTCCGCGCAAAGAATCCGATTGTGTGCGCATTTTGAGCGGTGTTTTTGGGGGCAAAAGCACAGGTACGCCGCTTGCGCTATGGATTGCTAACGAGAACCAAAAAAGCCGCGATTATGCCAATGTTGCCGAGCTGTTTCGCCCCTCACATGCCGATTGGACATACCACCACAAATATGGCAATCGCGATTATCGTGGCGGTGGGCGAGCGAGCGCGCGCGAGACGGCGGCACGCGTGGCAGCGGGGGCGGTTGCACAGCTTTTGTTACGTGAGATTGGAATCACAATCGATTGCGGAATCTTTCAAATTGGTGAGCACAAAACGCAAGAACGTGACTTTGCCTTTGCCCAAAATAGCGAGGTTTTTGCGCTTGATTCTGCCTTTGAAGAGCTATTTATGCAACGAATCTTACAGGCAAAAAAACATCATGATAGCATAGGCGGTGCTGCCGAAATCCGCGCTTATTGCGTGCCCATTGGATTGGGCGAACCACTCGCCCACAAACTCGATTCCGAGCTTGCGCGCAATCTTATGGGGTTAAACGGCGTCAAGGCTGTCGAGATTGGAGACGGAATCGCAAGCGCAAGTTCTAGCGGCAGCGATTTTAACGACCCAATCACGCAAACAGGCTTTGCAAGCAACCATAGCGGCGGCATTTTGGGCGGAATCAGCAATGGCGACACGCTCATTGTACGCGCCTATTTCAAGCCCACCGCGTCCATTTTCATACCCCAAGGCACGTTGAATACGCGTTACGAGCCTGTGCAATGCAACCTAAGCGGGCGACACGACCCATGCATCGCCGTGCGCGGCTGTGTCGTTGCGAAATCGCTTGTCGCGCTCGTGCTTGCGGACATGGCGCTTTTGAACATGCGCGCAACCCTCACGGGATTCAAAAATTTTTATGATTCCATGCAAACCCCATTCAAAGGACAATAATGATAACCCTCAAACAAGCCTTGCAACTCGATGAAGTGGTGTTGCAAACACTCAAAGCACAGATTCGCGAAAACGTGCAGCAGAGCAATCTCAATGCCTATATCGGCGACATTGTGGATACGGGCACGGGCATTCCGATTTTGATTAAAGACAATATCAATGTCAAAGACCAACCGCTCACATGTGCAAGCAATATTTTAAAGGGCTATGTCGCGCCCTACAATGCAACCGTGATTGACCGACTCGCCGCACACAAGATGAGCGCCTTTGGGCGCGCGAACATGGACGAGTTTGCAATGGGCAGCACGACTGAAAGCAGCTGCTATGGCAAAACACTCAACCCAAAAGCACATGACAGAGTCCCCGGAGGCTCGAGCGGAGGGAGCGCTGCTGCTGTTGCGGGCGGGCTTGCCATTGCGGCACTTGGCAGCGATACGGGGGGCTCGATTCGCCAACCTGCTGGCTTTTGCGGCTGTGTCGGGCTCAAGCCCACCTATGGCAGAGTGAGCCGCTATGGGCTTGTTGCGTATGCGAGCAGCCTCGACCAAATTGGACCCATCACCCAAAATGTTACAGACGCGGCAATTTTGCTTGATTGTATCAGCGGGCATGACCCAAAAGACAGCACAAGCGCAAATCTCGCGCCCACACAAACTTACGCGAACCTCAATGCAAAGCGCACATGCACCATCGCGATTCTACCCGACTTGCTCAAAGACGCAAGCAGCGAGATTCAACAAAGCTATGACGAGACGATTGCGCTCTTGCAAAAATTGGGGCATACAATCGTTGAAAAAACGATGCTCGACACTGCGTATCATATCTCTGCTTATTATGTCCTTTGTACAGCCGAAGCGAGTGCAAATCTCTCGCGATTTGACGGAATCCGCTATGGCAACAGAATCGATGCCAAACAGCTCAAAGATGTCTATATCCAAACACGTACGCAAGGTTTTGGAGAGGAAGTCAAGCGCCGAATCTTGCTTGGCAGCTTTGTATTAAGCAGCGGTTATTATGACGCATATTATCTCAAGGCGCAAAAAGTGCGCCATCTCATCAAGAATCAATTCGATTCGATTTTGCGCGATGCCGAGCTCATTCTCTGCCCCGTTGCGCCCACACTCCCGCCAAAATTTGGCGCAAGCGCAAGCCCACTTGAGATGTATCTTGGCGATATTTACACCATCTCTGTGAATCTCGCTGGGCTTCCGGCAATCTGTGTGCCTGCGGGCGAAAAAAATGGCTTGCCTGTCGGAATGCAACTCATCGGCAAGCATTTTGATGAGCAATGCCTGCTTGATGTTGCGCTTGGAATCGAAAGTGCGCTAAACTAACTCGCTCAAAATGCGCTCGATTTGGTCAAACACAAAATCGATTTCTTCGATTGTGATGATATAGGGTGGCATGAAATAAATCACATTGCCAAGCGGACGCAACAAAACACCAAGCGCGAGCGCACGTACATAAAATTCCATTCCCACGCGCCCAGAGAGATTCAAGTCAAATGCCGCAATCATACCCGTTTGGCGCGGATTCTTGACGATTGGAAACCGCGCAAGATTCGCGAGCCGCTGCGCGATATGTGCAGCTTTTGGGCGGTTTGTCTCAAGCGTCTTTTCGCGCGCAAACAGCTCAAACACCGCATTTGCCACACTCGCTGCGAGCGCATTGCCCGTGTAGCTATGTGAATGCAAGAAGTTTTTGTTGCTTGTGTATGGTGCATAAAAAAGCTCATAGATAGCGCGACTTAGCAGCACAACAGACAACGGCAAATAGCCACCTGTAATGCCCTTTGAAAGGCAGAGATAATCGGGCACAACCCCGCATTGTTCGAGCGCAAAAAAGCTGCCTGTGCGCCCAAAGCCAACGGCGATTTCATCAAAAATGATTGCGATTCCTTCCTCGCGCGCAAGCACACAGAGGGCACGTACAAACTCTGCGCTGTGCATGCGCATTCCTCCTGCGCATTGCACGAGCGGCTCAAGCACAAGCGCACAGATTTTGCCACGATTGCGCGCAAACACTGCTTTTGCGCCCTCGATTGCGCGTTTGAGCTCGCTGGGCGAGGAATCCTCTGGCACAGGCAACACGATATTTTGCAGCAGAAGCGGCGCATAAATGGCTTTGTAGAGTCCCACATCGCCGACACTTAGCGCACCGATTGTTTCGCCATGATAGCTATTTTGCAGGCTCGCAAACAGAGGCTTTGCAATATTGGAGCGCAAGAGTTCGGCATGGAAACTCATCTTCAGCGCAACCTCAATCGCGCTTGAGCCATTATCGGCATAGAAACACATATCAAGCCCTGCGGGCGTGGAATCGATGAGTCGCTCTGAAAGCGTAATGATAGGCTCATGCGTGAATCCCGCGAGCAACGTGTGCTCGAGGCTTTGGAGTTGCGCTGTGAGCGCCGCATTCAGGTATGGGTGGCTATGCCCAAACAGATTCACCCACCAACTACTAATACCATCGATATAGCTTTTTTCGTCATAATCATAGAGATAGATTCCCTGTCCACGTTGAATGGGAATCAGCGGGTATTGTTCATGATCATGCATTTGCGTGCAAGGATGCCACACACAGCGTAAATCGCGCTGCTTGAAAGATTCGTTTGCTGATTGCTTCATGTCTTACCTCTTTTTAATCGAAATATTAGTAGAATCTTGGAAATAGGATTTGCGTTTGTCGCTTCGATAGACGTTGCACAAAAGGACAGAAACTCCGATGATACAATGGATGCAGAAGCACAAAAAATATCTTGTCATCACCATTTGGATTAGTACGATTGCCTTTGTCGGCGCGGGCTTTGTTGGCTGGGGCGCATATAGCTTTGCAATGGGTGAACGTTTTGTGGCAAAAGTGGGTGAGAATACGATTTCAAATAGCGATTTGGAACGTGAGTACGCACGTCTTTTTGCAATCTACAACCAACTCACCGGCGGCAAACTCGGGCAGAAAGAAGCAGAGGGGCTGGGGCTTCGCGCTCAAGCACTGAACAACCTCATCTACACACAACTCATGTTGAATTATGCGCATGATTTGGGACTTTTGGTGAGCGATGAAACAGTCGCCGCAGAAATCGCCAAAGAGACACAATTCTATGAGCAAGGCATCTTTAGCCAAAAACGTTACCGCGAGATTCTTGCGCAAAACAATCTTTTGCCCAAAGATTATGAAAATGCGATTCGTAAATCATTGCTGCTCAAAGAGCTTGATAATGTACTCCAAATCGCACCCACACAACTTGAAAAGGAATCTGTGGCTGCTGCACTCTATATGAAAGACCGTCTGTCTATCGAGATTCTCGAGCCCAAAAAAGAACCTATTACGCTTGATGAATCTGAAATTAGGCAATATTGGGAACAAAACCAACAAAGCTACAAAGGGGCTGTGCGCTATGCTTTTATTTTCGATACATTTGCCCCAAAAGACATTGCGGCAGGTGATTCTGAACTACAAGAATACTATGAAAAATTTATTACAAATTATCAATCTGCCAAAACATTTTCCGAAGCAAAAGCGCAAATCCGAGAGGATTATCAAAAATCTGAAGCCGAAAAACAAGCTTTGCGCCGTTATATCGAATACAAAAAACAATCCGAGAGCTACACGGGCGAGCAGGTAACGCTTGATTCCAAGCAAATCGCCCAAAGATTTGGGCAAGAACTCCTTGATTCTTTGCTTGCGCTCAAAGCAACAGAAGCGCTCAAGCCGATTCTCACCGAATCAGGCTTTGTTACGCTCAAGCTCCAAAACATCGAGCAAGCGCGCGCGCTCGACTTTGAAGCTGCAAAAGAACAAGTCATTACTGATTTATTACGTCAAAAACACGAGCAGCTTTTGCGCCAAAATGCCGATTCACGTATCGAAAATTTTGTGGGTTCAGACATTGGATTTGTCGCACGAGATGATATTAGCAAACTCCCGATGTTGAGTGCGGAGGATGCGGCAGCATTTTTGGAACAACTTTTTGCCAAAACAAAGGCTAAAGATTATATGATACTTGCACAAAAAGCCATTTTGTATCGGATTAGTGCGCAAGAACTCTTTGCCTTTGAAAATCTTGCGAGTAACAAAGATTTTCTTGAGAACAACGTCATACAGCTCAAAGATAGAATCATTGAAAGTGCTTTTATGAATTATTTGCAAAAACGTTATATCGTTATCCGAGCAGATGAATCATTAGGAAATAGATAATGACAGAGTTGAATCAAACCATTCTCGGTATCGACATCGGATCTTCGACCATCAATGCAATCATTGCAGAGATTAGAGACGAGATTCCCCATGTGATTGGTGCTGGGCAACACAAATCACAAGGGCTCAAAAAGGGTGCAATTGTCAATATTGAGCTTGCAAGTCGAGCGATTCGCGCTGCCATCAATGATGCAAAGCGCGTTGCGGGCGTGAATTGCAGCAAAGCCATTGTCTCTATTTCTGGCACCTATACCAAAAACTACAACAGCATCGGAATCATCAACAACAACAGCGGCGAGATTGGCATCAAAGAAATCAACCGCGCGATGCAAACTGCACTCTATAATGCCACGATTCAGCCTGACTTTGATGTAATTCATGCCTTACCCTACAAATTCAAAGTCAATGACCAAGACCTCATAGACGACCCTATGGGAATGGTTGGACAAAGGCTTGAGGTTTTTGTGCATATCATCTGTGCGCCAAAAAGCAGTCTCAACAACTTACGCAAAGCCGTGAAAACAGCAGGTGTCGAGGTAGCAAACATCGTCCTCGCTGGCTATGCGTCTGCCATTGCCGTTTTGCAAGATGACGAAAAAGAACAAGGTGTTGCGTGCATTGATATGGGCGGCAGCACATGTGATTTGGTGATTCATCTTGGCAATTCGATTCAATATAACGATTTCCTTGCTGTGGGTTCGCAACACATCACAAGCGATTTGTCAATGATTCTTGGCACACCGCTTTCAGCAGCTGAAGAAATCAAGCTCAAACATGGCTCGCTGCGACATGACCAAATCACAGATGGAATCATCGAAATGCCCACCAGCGGAGACGAGAGCACGACCACAACCGCAAAAACCGAAGTCGTGTATAACATCATTCATGCGCGCACCGAAGAAACGCTCATGTTCCTTGCTAAGTTCCTCGAAAAAAGCGGGCTTAGAGAGCGGCTTGGCGCAGGTGTTGTGCTGACAGGTGGAATGGTCAAACTCGATGGCATTCGCGAGCTCGCAAGCGCAGTTTTCGCCAATATGCCCGTGCGCATCGCAAACCCTCACCCCATCAGCGGTTTTTTTGAATCCCAACGCGATTCGAGCTTTGCGACTGTTGTGGGGCTCATTCTCTATGGTTCTGGGCATTTTACCAATTATGAATACGCGTCAGAGAAGCAACTTTTGGTGAAAATGGCGAAATTTAATAATGAAGATGGTACGATACCAAATCCAGTTCAAGACATAGCAGACCTCGACCCCAAAAACAAGCCTGAACAAGAGGCAACAGGCAAAGCGGGTGCGAATGCGCGCAAGACAAAAGTTGTGGTGCAAAAGCCAAAACAAAACCTCTGGCAACGCTTTTGGCAGTGGTTGACGCAGTTATTTTAGAATGCACATTATAAAAAGGGATTCGTAATGGAAGTGCAAATTAGAGAAGAGGTATCAGCCGATTTATCTGCTGAAATTGCAAAAATCAAAGTCATCGGTGTTGGGGGCGGGGGCAGCAATATGGTGAATTATCTCATGCAGACCGATATTGACCAAAGAATCGAACTCATCGTGGCAAATACTGATGCACAAGCATTGATGAAATCACCCGCCCCAATCAAAATTCAGCTCGGCAACAACATCACCAAAGGGCTTGGCGCAGGAATGAAGCCAGAGATTGGCGAGGCTGCAGCAAATGAGAGTTATGAGGATATTGTCTCGCTCTTGCAAGGCACGGATTTGGTCTTTGTCTCGGCAGGAATGGGCGGTGGCACAGGCACAGGCGCTGCGCCCATCATCGCCAAAGCCGCAAAGGCTGTGGGCGCGCTCACCGTTGGCGTGGTTACCAAGCCCTTCAAATACGAAGGTGGCAAACGCGCCAAGCTCGCCGAAGCAGGCATTGAAAGACTCAAGGCAGAATGCGATTCGATTATTGTCATTCTCAATGACAAACTCTCGAGCATGATTGACCGCTCACAAGGCAACAAAGCTGTCTATCGAATTGTCGATTCTGTCCTCGCTGGCGCCGTTGTTGGTGTGAGCAATATCATCTTGCAAGTGGGTGAGAGCGACATCAATGTCGACTTTGCCGACATGCGCACCGCGATGGAGCACAAAGGCACAGCGCTCATGGGAATGGGCGAGGCAAACAATGAGGTGAGTGCATTTGATGCGATTCGCAATGCTATCGAATCGCCGCTGTTTGACAACCTCTCCATCAATGGCGCACGTGGCTTGATTGCACATTTCCATATTCACCCTGATTATTCATTCTACGAAATCCAAGAGGCAATGGACAAAGTCCAAGAAATGCTTGATGAGAATGCTGATGTGTTCTTTGGAACATATTCTGACCCCGAAATGCCCAAAGACACCTTTGAAGTCACCGTTGTCGTTACGGGGCTTGAGAGTGAATACAAATTTGATGAGCCGCCGCTCAAGCTTCCACTCTCGAGCGCGCCTGTGCAAGCACCAACGCCTAAAAAAATTATCACCCAGCTAAGACGTGTGAGCGGAGGCGACACAGACGACCTCGACACGCCTTCTTATACACGTATGCAAGCCGATTAACAGGCGATGAACACGAATGATTCACGAGGGATTATGGGATTCTCTTCGGCGATGGCACAAGAACCTGCGCTCAAGGCTCAACCACCGCCCGTTTTTTGACATCAAGACGGCGCGCCGCAATTTCTTGATGTTGCTCGATTCTCGCCCAAGTTTGCCAACACCAAGAGAAGGAGAGCCTGAAATCATCGTGTCGCTCACGACTTTCCCCGCGCGCATTCGCACGGTGGGTTGGTCTCTGCTATCGTTGTTTTTGCAAGAATCATTGCCTCATCGCATTATTCTCAATCTTTCGCTTGCCGAATTTGGGGGCAAGCAGCTGCCTCAAGAGATTCTCGAGCTGCAAAAGCTCGGGCTCGAGGTGTTTTGGAACGAAGACAGCACCTTTTCCTATCTCAAAATCATGCCTACGCTTGCGCGCTTCCCCGATTCGATTATCGTTACATGCGATGATGACCAGTATTACAGCACACAATGGCTGCACAAACTCCTCAATGCGCATGCCAATGCCCCCGAAGCAATTGTTGCACATCGCGTACATCGCATACTCCTAGATGATAATGCCAATCCCTTGCCCTATAATCGTTGGCTCCATGCACATCATAGCAACAATTTCGCTAATCCATCAATGCTCAATTTCGCCACAGGCGTTGGTGGCGTGCTCTATCCGCCGCATTGCTTTTTTGATGATGTCTGCCGCAAAGACCTCTATACAGCGCTTTGCCCAAAGGCAGATGATATATGGCTATGGGGAATGGAGCTTCTAGCGGGGCGCGAGATTCTGTTTTTGGACGCGCCTGAACGCACGTTGCCCACAATGGTTTCGCAAAAAATCGCGCTTGTGAAAGATAATATTTACCATAAATTCAACGACAAACAAATCAAAAAACTTATCGAGCATTACCCACAGATTCGCGAGATTCTCCAAGCAGAATCGGCAAAAGCTCCTCGCGATTCTCGACAATCTTAACCAACTCTAGCTCGCCTTGCTCAATGCATGATTGCGCCAACAAAGATTGTTCAAAAAAGCGCACAAGCGGTGTCCAAAAGTCTTTGCCATAGAGTATAATTGGGCGACGTGAGCGCTTTTGTGTCTGAATCAACACGAGCACATCAAAGAGTTCATCGAGCGTTCCAAAGCCACCTGCAAACAGCACAAACGCGCTTGCAATCTGTTCAAAGAACATCTTGCGCAACCAAAAATCATGAAATTGCACGCTCACATCGAGGTAAGAATTTGGAATCTCCTCGTGTGGCAGCGAGATGTTGAGCCCCACAGAGAGCGCCCCGCCGTCTTTTGCGCCTCGATTTGCCGCTTCCATAATGCCATATCCCCCGCCTGTAACGATAAAATAGCCGCGCCGCGCAAGCTCGGTGCTCACCCCAAGCGCCTCGGCATAGCTTTGTGAATCCGCACGAATACGCGCACTGCCAAACACAACGACTGCCTGCTTTTGTGCGCCTCCAGCGCGCATACGCACGCGGTTTTCGACCCTTTGCACCTCATCGAGGTTTTGCAATAAAATCTGTTCCATATCTTTTCCTTTTTTCGATTCTAGCCTTTGTGGGCTTAGAATGCCATGACTTGGGCAAAAACGGCGAAAGATTCCTAGCTATCATCATTTTAAATTGTCAAAGTTTTTAGGGACAAATGGAATGGGGATTCAAAAATGGCATAATGCCCGAATGCGCCGCAAAGGCACATTCAGACGCGAGAAGTTAGGGGCTAGAAATTTTGCCGCATGTCGCGTTTATGGCACAGAAACCAACGTGCATTCTGTATCTTGCCAACCCCAAAATAGAAGAAAATTTTCGGGCTTAGTTTTGCAAGCATATCTTCTGCCATTGCAAAGCGCCTCCCAATGTGTTGGTGTTATTATCCAATGTTTCCCCTCGGGGTAGTCAAGCTCTTCGGGCGCACAGCCTGTTCTGGCAGCTGTCATTCTTTCTTGATAGCAGCCCACAACAAAAACCAAGAGACCTGCTAACAACAAAAAACGCATGGATTTGCCTTTACTGAAATGAGAATCGCCCCATTCGCCGCAAGCGGCAAAGGGGCAAGCAAGATACATTTATGGAACAAGTTCCTTGCATTTCGCGCTTGGTGCTTGGAATATTGCGATTCCTGATGGTTGGCAAACATATTTTCTATTGCCACAATTTGCTTCCCAATATTGGGGCATAAACAAAGAAGATTCGCCCTTTGGGAAAACAACCTTATCAGCCTCGCATCCTATTTCAACAGCGCTTGCTTGACGTTGCAAGCTGCAAGCGTTGAGAAACAATGCAACAAGCATGATTCCAATAGACAACAAGACTTTCATCTGCTTGTTACCTTCTGCTTACGAGAGCAGTGCCAACTCCAGTTACAACTCCGCTAATGGGTCCAGTATTTACGCCAGCTATGATTCCAGCAATAGTGCCTTCAAAAAGCTTGCCATTGACCCTTTTCCATAACTTTTTAAACCTTCCTCCACCTTGCACCTCTTGCATTTCGAGCGCGCTAAGGACGTAGACACCCTCGCTTTGCTCCGTGAGCGCGCCATTGCTTGCGATTGAAATCAAATCGAGCTTTTGGGGTGCATGCCCAAACAGCACACTCGGCGCATTCGGTGCAATATCTTGCTCATAATTGAGCTCTGCGGCAGACAAAGAAGCGGTTGTCAAAGCACCGCAAACGATGAGGCTAGAAACAAATTTGGTCATAACGACTCTTTGTGATAAGATTTAAACAATGGAATGATAGCATTTTATGCTTAAATGAAATTGAAATTTAACAAAATAAAGTTAATTTATTATCAAAAATGCGATTTTTCGGCACTTTTGATATGAAATTTTCTATTTTATGCGCTCGTTCCGCAGCTGTGCTTACTATGTTAAGGAGATAAGTAAAATATCTCTATGGTTTCTTATGTTTTGAGATTCTTCACTCGCGGACGCGAGTTCAGAATGACAAAACGGAAGCTTTCTTGTCATTGCGATGCGAAGTCGAAGCAATCAACCGTATTGAATGCTCACTTGAGATTCTTTGCTCGTTGATTGCCACGCTCGCGCTGCTCGCTCGCATGGAATCTTGACATGTTGAGGCGAAGCCGAAACATCTCTTTAGATTCTTAACATTTGAGATTCTTCGGCCTAAAAGCTTCAGAATGACAATTTACTAGATTCTTTGGAGGTTCATTTCTTTTTGTTTTTGTTAAGGGGGACAGGGGGCTTAATTGCGAAATAGCCCTCTTAACAATCCCCAAACCCCTAGCACGCTTTTTAAAGGTTTGTGCTCCGCACGGACTATGCCCATTTTCCACAGCGCTGCGTCTATGTTACGCCTTTCGGTTCGAACATAGACGTTGCGCGCTGTGGCTGGGATTATTAGAATATGCTCGAAAAACATCTTGCGCAACCAAAAATCATGAAATTGCACGCTCACATCAAGATAGGAGTTAGGAATCTCTTCATGTGGCAGTGAAATATTGAGCCCAACAGAGAGTGCGCCGCCGTCCTTTGCGCCTCGATTTGCCGCTTCCATAATGCCATATCCCCCGCCTGTAACGATAAAATAGCCGCGCCGCGCAAGCTCGGTGCTCACCCCAAGCGCCTCGGCATAGCTTTGTGAATCCGCACGAATACGCGCACTGCCAAACACAACGACTGCCTGCTTTTGTGCGCCTCCTGCACGCATGCGCACCAAATCTTTGACTTTGTGTATCTCATCAAGGTTTTGCAACCAAATCTGTTCCATCTCGTATCCTTTTTGTTCTGATTCTAGCTTTTGTGGACTTAGAATGCGATGACTTAGCGCGAAGCTATCATTGAACACACAAACATTCCATGTTTACTTTGGCAATTAAGCCCCCTTATCCCCCTTAGAAAATAACCACATTGGGAATCTCAAAACAAATCTCATGATTTGTCCTTCTGAAGCCTTTAGGCTGAAGAATCTCATGTTGTCAATCATGAGATGTTTCGGC
>CAMWUR010000023.1 GCA_947177485.1 uncultured Helicobacter sp. | reverse complement strand
CCCCCCCCCCCCCCCCCCCCCCCCCCCCCCCCCCCCCCCCCCCCCCCCCCCCGTTCCTCTTCTTGCTAGCAGGTTGTGGTGATAGCGTCAGGAGCGTTGAGTATTATAAAAATAATCTTGACGAACTTGCGCATACTATGGTCGATAAAGGTTGCACAGGTGTTATAACAGAGGCAATTATGAAAGCGCAGCTTATGGATATTGAGCCTACAGATACGGACAAAATTAAAGCAACATTGTCTTCTGAAGCCAAAGATTGTTGGAATGCGCAAGAAGCATACGAATCGTTTCCTTTTTCTGAACGGAAAAAGATAGAGAAAAAAATACTACTGTATGCTCTTGAACGCGAGCAAAAGAAGAAGTAGTACCTCCGCACAACTACCCCCCGCGCCTTTTGTGCAGAATCGAATGCACAAACGCGCTGGCGATGACGATGATTCCAACGCTGCCTATGACCGATTCTGGGATATGGGTAAAGATTTGGACAAACATCAAGATTGCGAGCAAAAAGATGGCGTAGCGCGCGCCATGCTCGAGAAAGATAAACTCCGAAAGTGTCTTTTTTTCGACAAAATAAATCGTGAGCGAGCGCACATAGAACGCGCCGATGGCAAGCCCAAGCATGATGACAAAGACATTGTTGCTTAGCGCGAACGCGCCGATGACGCCATCAAGCGAGAAGCTCGCATCGAGAACTTCGAGATAGAGAAAGCCGATGATTCCGCTTTTTGCACCCGTTTTGGCGAGTGCAGAATCGATTCCGCGAATGAGTGCGTAGAGTGCGAGCCCGATGAAATAGGCGATTCCAATCGCGATTTGCCCGCTCATCGCAAGCAGTGCGATTCCCACCACAGCGGCGATGAACAGCTCGGCGAAATGAACGCGGCTGATTGTTTGTACCCAACGATTTGTCTCGAGTGGCGCAATCCACACGACATCGCGCTCTTCATCAAAGAAAAATTCAAGAAAAACCATCAGCAAAAACGCACCGCCAAAGGCGTAGATTGTGCCCATCACGTCTTGCAACAGCGCGGCATAGGCGCTTGCGTCATTGAGTGCGAGCTCTGTGATTTCGAAGAATCCGCGTGAGCTTGCAAGTGCAACAATAATGATGGGCAAGATGAAGCGCACGCCAAAGACGGCGATAGGGATTCCAAACACGATGAATCGGTTGCGCCATTTTGCGTCCATTTGTTCCAAAACTTTTGCGTTGATGACGGCGTTATCGAATGAGATAGAGATTTCGAGCAGGGCGAGCAAAAAGACGATGTATGCGGCGCTTGCCCCACCGAGAAACAAAAAAGCAACAACGAGCCCAGCGGCGGCAAAGAGGGTTGAGAAAGCAAAATATTTCATAAAATCTCCACATACATTATATAGCAGATTCTAACATGAGATTGTAAATTAGTGCGAGCGCGGCAGCAGGCACAATGCGAATCCCACACATGCGACCATGATAATCATCGCGCTGCTTGTTAGGTTGGCATAGTAGCTAAGCGTGAGCCCAACGAGGCAAAAGAGCAGACTCAAGCAGCTTGCCACAAGCATCATCGAGCCGAGCTTTTTGGTGAATGTTTCGGCGATGAAGCAGGGGATTGAGAGCAGGGCGATGACCAAAATGAGCCCGACAGCCTTAATGCAAATGACGATACAAAACGCAATCATTGCGATAAGGAGATAGTGAAAAAAGGTTGTGGCGACACCTTTTGTCTGCGCAAAGTCTCTATCAAAGCTAATGGCTTCAAATTGACGATAGAAGAGGGTGATAAGAAGGGCAAAAATGCAATCCGAAATAAGCATGATGTTTAAATCTTGTTTTGAAATTGCTAGAATGCTCCCAAAAAGATATGCCATGATGTCGCTTTTGTAGCCCGGAGTAAGGTCAAGCAAAATGAGCCCCAAAGCCATGCCAAATGCCCAAATCACAGCGATAATGCTATCGCTTCGATGCGGTTTGTGCTGTGTCAGAAAAGCGACTAGAAATCCGATAAAAAGTGTAAATAGAGAGGTTGAAATAAACAAGGGCAATCCAAAATAAAACGCGATTCCAATCCCTCCAAAGGCGGCGTGTGTGATTCCGCCTGCCATTGAAAAGAGGCGGTTAATCATGATAAGAGAACCAATGATTCCACAGGCAATGCTGACAAGGACGCTTGCCAAAATGGCATTTTGAAAAAACTCAAATGTAAGAATCTCAACCATGTTCATGTCTTTCGCAAGGACATTCTTTGAGACTCATCTCAACGGAGCAAAAATGATGATGATGATTTTCAAGATGTTTGAGAAAGTCAGTTTTGGATTGTTCTTTTGTGTTTTCATGCAAAAAAAGTTGTTTGTTGAGATAGGCGATTTTATTGCAGTATGCAAGGACAAGATTGATGTCATGACAAATTGTGATGATTCCCACTCCTTCGCCATGCAAGGTGTTGAGCAGCTCGTAGATTTGAATGGCGCTTTTAGAATCAAGGCTCGCTGTGGGTTCATCGAGCAGCATGAGCTTACTCTTGCTCACGAGCGCTCGCGCGATAAACACGCGTTGGCGCTGCCCGCCGCTTAGGGTATCCATGCGCTTATCCCAATAATCTTGCATGCCGACTTTTTGTAGAATCTGCAAGGCTTTTTGTCTGTCCTTTTTGGTATAAAATCCCCATATTTTTTGGTTGATAAGCCCCATCAAAACAACATCAAGAACGCGAATGGGAAAGTTTGGATTTGCTAATGTATTTTGTGGTACATAGCCCATATCTTTTTGTTGGATATGGTCTAAAAAAATGGCATTTTTGGTTGGCAAAAGTGATAAGATGATTTTCATCAAAGTTGATTTTCCTCCGCCATTTGGTCCTATAATGGCGAGAAAATCTTGATTGTCATATTCTAGATTGATGTCGTGTAGAATCTCCTCGCTGCCATAGTGGTAGTTGAGATGCGAAATATGAAAGAGTTGCATGGCGCAATCATTGCAAGCTTTGGGCAATCTTGCGTGCCGATTCAAGCAGATTCTGTTCCCAGTCCTCTGCGAGATGGTCGAGCGTGAGAATCTCAATATTGCAACCCTTACAACTCTGCGCAATGGTTTTTGCGAGTGAATCGGGGAATCCTTGTTGGACGAAAATCGCGCGGAAATTTTCTCTCTCGATACGTTTCATCAGACGTTGCAAGTCTCTTGGTTTGGGCTCTTTGCCCTCGATTTCTATCGGAATCTGACGCAAGTCATAGCGATGTGCGAAATATCCCCACGAGGGGTGGTAGATGATAAAATCTCTAAATGTTTTATCCTTAAATTGCTCGCGAATCTGCGCGTCAAGTTCTGTAAGTTTTGCTTGAAAAATCTCAAGATTCTTCATAAAGACATCTTTGTTTTTCGCGAAACGTTCTCCAAGTGCATGCGCGATGATTCTCGCCTGTTCTTGAACCAAGATTGGGTCAAGCCAGATATGCGGGTCGTTCTCGCCATGTTCATGGTCGTGCGCATGCTCGTGCGCGCTGTGCATGTTTGGCAAACTCGCAAGCCCTTTGTTGGTTGGGACAATCCGAATATTTTTATATTGTTGCAATTTTTGTAGCAATACAGACTCGAGTTCTAAGCCAATCGTGAAATAGATGGTGCTTTTTTCGAGTGCTTGCATGGTTTGAGGCTTGAGCTCAAAGTTATGCTCATCGGTATTAGGCGGAATGATGATTTGAATTTCAAACAAATCGCCTGCAATCTGCTCCACAAAAAATGCTTGCGGGGGAATGCTGACACTCACAATAGGTTTAGCACATACAAAGCTCATGAGGAATAGAAATAAAAGTCGCATTGGAATCCTTGTTTAAATATGGATTTGTAGCAAAGTTGGGCTTATTTATTTCTTAAAACTTGACTTTGTGGGTAGTTGCATGTATAATGTGGCGCAAAAGAGAAGCCCGAAAAGGAGAGAAACATGCGCATCGCTTCTAACTTGATGTCATACTGCATACCACGATTTATTTTTTTCCTGTTGTTTGGTTGCTTGTGGGCAGAGGTTGCAATGTATCATACGAAAATGGGCAGTGCCGAAGTGATTGTGCTTTCGCTCGCCAAGCGCGACATCAATACGAGCATTTTGCTGCCCCAAACTGACGAGGAAAAAGAGATAATCTATCAATATAGAATGCCGTTTAATGAGCATAATATCGTGCTTGTCAAAGCGCCTAATTATCATCTGCTTGTCGATACAGGTTTTGCGAGCACCACAGCGGTGTTGCAGAGTGCTTTGCGCGAGGTTGGGCTGCAATTTAGTGACATCACGCATATCCTCATCACGCACGGGCATGGCGACCATATTGGCGCAATTTTGAATGAAAAAGGCGAGAGCAATTTCCCGAATGCAACACTCATGATAGACAAAAAGGAGTACGATTTTTGGACAGCAAGCACCAATGATACGGCGCGCAAGGCATTTGAAAGCTTTGGCAAGAGGCGCATTTTTATTGAACACAACATCAATCTATTCCCCCAAAGCACATTACAAATTTCGACTTCTCCTGCGTATGGGCACACACCAGGGCATGTTGTTGTCAAATTCGCCTATAAAGACGATACGTTCCTATTCTTTGCTGATTTGTTGCATCATTTCGCTGTTCAGACACATGCGCCATGGATTTCGACAACCTATGACCATGACGGCGCGTTGGCTGCACGCACACGCACGCGGCTTTTGCAAGAATACAAGCGGGAGAAGATTCCTGTTGTTGGGACACATGTGCCCTTTGTGCAGCCCATCGTGCTTGGTGAAGACGAATAAATATTTTTTAAGCTTCTTTGTGCTATCTATCGTCGATGTGATATAAGGAGGAACAATGTCGGTGATGTATCCTTATTTCTTGGTTGTGCATCTGTGCTGCGCGATTATTTTTTTGGGCTTTATTTTTACTGATGTTGTGCTGCTGTCTCTTGTGCGCAAAAAGCTTGGCGATGAGTTTGCAGATCGCATGTTTTCCGTGATTTCTGCACGTGGCACAAAGATTATGCCCCTTTGTCTTTTGTTGCTTGTTCTCACAGGCGGAGCAATGTTTGGATTCTATTTCAATTCTGATGTTGGCTATTTCGCAACAAATCTGCAACGTCTCTTGTTGCTTAAAATTGTCCTTGCATTGCTCATTGTCGCCATGGTCATCATTTCACTAAGTTGCAAGTTTCTCCACAAGCCCAATCCGGTCAGCAAAATCATTCACCCCGTAGCGCTTTGTTTGGGCTTTTTGATTGTGGTGTTGGCAAAATTTGCTTTTTATGGCTGGTGAGACGTGGAACGTTCTTTGCTGAAATTTTTCCAAAGGAGCGACTATGCAAGTTTGGAACAACAAAGCAACACGAAGTTACAACAGCCTTTCTGGAATCCCTCCCAAGGCGAATGCGCTTTTGCAGAATCTCAAGCAGAGATTTTCGGGAATGCAGATTGAAGTGGGGATTCCAAATGTAAAGAATGTCTTTAGAAATGAGGGCAACAATCATCTCATGCTACCTGTGAATATCTTGCAAAAAATGGCAAAAGACAGCGACTATACCGAGATGTTAAAGCAAGATTTTCAGGTTTTTGAACAGCAGATGTTGCGCGATACAGACAATGATTCTGTGCAATCTTCAGGTTTTTTTATTGATCTCGATGAAAGCTATGGTGCATGGGCGATTGTGAAGAATCTTGTTCCAAATGGTAACAATGATTCCTTGCGCCGCACACAGCAGGAGCGCCAACAATATAAGTATGAAGGGCTAGAGGAGCAGCTGCCCGAGACACAACATTGGTTTAGCAAGCGGATTGTGGTTGAGTCAGGGGTTCTCTATGAGCAAGAATCCTCACCCACAAGAGAAGCAGTGCATGTTAACATGATGCTGGATTTGCGGGCATAGCGCCAAAGCATCCAAACGTCAAGATGGGCGATGTGGAGGAATTTCTCTCAAAAACGTGTCAAAAAGTTTAAGATTAACTAAAAATATGCTACAATAACTCCTATTCAACCAAATCTCAAGAGAGCCAAAGGAGTTCTATGCGTATACTCATTATAGAAGACGAAATTACCTTAACCAAGACCCTTGCAGATGGGCTTGCAGAACTAAATTATCAAGCCGATGTGGCAGAGAATCTCAAAGATGGCGAGTACTATATTAGCATTCGCAATTATGACTTGGTTCTCACGGATTGGACACTTCCTGATGGAAACGGAATCGACATTATCATGCCCGTCAAATCCAAATCTCCTCGTACTGCCGTCGTGATTCTCTCTGACCGCGAAGATAAAGAAAGTGAGATAGAGGCACTTCGAGCAGGAGCAGATGATTATATCAAAAAGCCCTTTGATTTTGATGTTTTGGTGGCTCGAATCGAAGCGCGCTTGCGCTTTGGTGGTACAAATCTTATCGAAATCGAATCGCTTACAATCAATCCCGATGAAGAAAAAATTACGTATAATGGCGAAGAAATCGAGCTCAAAGGCAAGCCGTTTGAAGTGCTCACACATCTCGCGCGTCACCGTGACCAGATTGTTTCCAAAGAGCAATTGCTTGATGCGATTTGGGAGGAGCCCGAGCTTGTAACACCCAATGTGATTGAAGTGGCGATTAATCAGATTCGACAGAAAATGGACAAGCCGCTTAATATCGCAACGATTGAAACCGTGCGCCGCAGAGGCTATCGTTTTTGCTATCCCAAAGAGGCAAATAGTTAATGTTGCCGCTCGCCCCTACATCAAGTGGGCAGATGATTCACAAAAAAATTTTGGCGCATACACTCACGCCCTTGAGTGCATTTGAGAAGCTCAAGGGAAAATTTTTGCTCGAATCTGCCTATTTGTCAAGTGGTCGCGGACGCTATTCATTGCTTGTTCTCGCTCCTGCTTTTATGCTCATCAAAGAGTCGGGACAATATTTTTTACTCGATGAAACGAGTCGGCATGATTTGAGTGCGCTTGATAGCACGAAAGACTATCTTGAATGGCTTGCGCATTTTCGCTCATTTGCTCCAGAAGTACAAGCTGACTTTGATTTTCCGCTCCCACTTGGTGGAATCGGCTATTTGGGATTTGAGTTTTTTTCTGAAATCGAAAACGTCACTTTTCATGCACCCAAGCGTGTTCCACATTATGATTGTGCATTTGTATTTCCGCGCGAGATTCTTGTATTTGACCATCTCTACGATTCTGCACATCTTTTTTGCTTGAGCTATGCAGGAGAATCGTTTGTCCCTACACAACAGCGGCTCGATTCTCTTTGTGATTTGTTACAACAAAATGATGTACCACAAACATCACAGATTCACCATGCAACGATTATGGACCATGAGATTCCATATCAAGACTTTGTGCGCACGATTCAAGATGAGATTTATCAAGGCAATGTCATGCAATGTGTGCCTTCGCGCTCACTTGAGGTGCACACCACCTTGCCTCCGCTTGCAGCCTATAAGAATTTGCGTCATGAAAATCCTAGTCCCTATATGTTCTATTGTGATTTTGATGATTTTATTTTGTTGGGCGCAAGCCCAGAGATTATGGTGAAGCTCGATGACGACAAACTCACCTTGCGCCCGATTGCAGGCAGCTGCAGACGTGGGGCTGACCGCGAAGAAGACAGAGTGCTCGAATCGCAATTGCTCGACAATATCAAAGAAAATGCCGAACATCTCATGCTTGTTGATTTGGGGCGCAATGATCTTGCAAAGGTGAGCAAGCCGGGTTCGGTTGTGGTTGAGAAGTTCAAGACCCTTGAAAAAACGGCGCGGATTACGCATATCGCGTCTGAAATCAGTGCCACATTGAGTGCAGATAAAACCATTCGTGATATTTTGCATGCTACCTTTCCTGCAGGCACGGTTTCTGGCGCACCAAAGATTGCTGCTATTGAATTGATTGCGCGTCTCGAAACGCATGCGCGTGGATTTTATGCCGGCTGTTTGGGCTATATCGACCATAAAAATAATCTCAATAGTTGCATCACTCTGCGTACTGCCTTGTATCGCGATGGCGTGTATTACCTACAAGCAGGTGGGGGGATTGTCTATGATTCAAATCCAGACGAGGAATGGCAAGAGACACACAATAAAATGCGCTCATTGCTCTATGCTATCACAGGGGGTGCAAGCGAAGAATCCCTTGATACAAGCTCGATGAGGAACATGAATGATATTGCTCATTGATAATTATGATTCTTTTACCTACAATATTGCGCAAGCCATCGCACAGCTTGGGCATAGCCTTAAGGTGGTGCGCAACGATAGAATCACAATCGATGCAATCGCTGCACTCAAGCCCACGCACATCTTGATTGGTCCAGGTCCGCGCACGCCGAGCGAGGCGGGCATTTCTATCGCCGTTGTGCAGCATTTTTGTGGCAAGATTCCGATTCTTGGAATCTGTTTGGGACATCAGGCGATTCTTGCTGCGTTTGGTACTCCGATTGTCAATGCTCGACATATTGTACATGGCAAAGTCGAATCGATTGACCATCATGGTAAGGGGCTTTTTCGGCATATCCCACCCAAAGTCAAGGTGGCGCGCTACCATTCACTCGTGGGTCAAAAAGAAGCGATTAGCGAAGATTTTATCATCGCCGCAACAAGCGAAGATGGCGATGTCATGGCTGTTGAGCACAAAGAATATGCGCTCATGGGTTTGCAGTTTCACCCCGAATCGATTGGCACAGAACATGGCATGCAAATGCTGCAAAACTTCCTGCATTACCGCCGCGAGAACCCGCCCACGCAACTCTATCTCCAAAAGATTTTGCGCCTTGAATCGCTCAATTTCAAAGAAGCCTATCATATCATGGACGAAATCACCGAAGGCGCGCTCAATGACGCGCAGATTGGCGCGTTTCTAAGTCTTTTGGAAGTCAAGGGTGTGAATAGCGAAGAACTCGCAGGATTTGCAAGCCTGCTTAAGAAAAAGGCGCTATCTTTTAGGGTGCTTGATGTCCATGACAAACGGCTTGATATTGTCGGTACAGGCGGGAGCGCACAAAAAACATTCAATGTCTCAACAACGACAGCTTTATTGCTTGCAAGTGGGGGTGTGCATATCATCAAACATGGCAACAGAGCGGTAACGAGCAAGAGTGGCAGCGCCGATTTGTTACAGAGCTTAGGAATCGACACCAACCTAAGCGCCGAACAATCCTTGGCGATGTATCGTCAGCATGGCTTTGCGTTTTTGTATGCTGCAAAATACCATGCCGCTTTACGTTTCGCGAGCCCCGCGCGCAAATCGCTTGGATTTAGAACAGCTTTCAACCTCGTTGGACCTTTGAGCAACCCCGCAAATGTAACGCACCAACTCATTGGCGTGTTTGATAGGCGCTATACTGACATTATGGCAGAATCCTTGAGTATTTTAGGTATCCAACGAGCGCTTGTTGTGAGTGGATTTGATGGCTATGATGAAATCTCGCTATGTGCCCCAACACATATCACGGAGCTTAAAGACGGCAGTATCAAAAGTTTTGACTTTACCCCGCTTGAAGTGGGGCTTGATTATGTCGATTCTTCGCTACTTGCAGGTGGCAGTGTGGAGAAAAATACGCGCATTACGATGGATATTTTCCATAATAAACCCTCACCCAAGCTTGACCTTGTTGCGCTCAATATGGGCGCTGCACTCTATCTCTATGGGCAAACGCAAAGCATTGCCGAAGGCTTTTATGCGGCAAAAGACATCATTGCGAGCAAAAAAGTACTTGCGCTGCTTGAGAGTTTGCGCGGATTCCAAGAACTACACTAGGCTGCAATGCCTTAATAGCCGATTTTGTAGTGGATATAAAAAATAATCTTGAGCGGCTTTTTGGGGCGAGGGTAGTCTTTATACGAAATTTCGATTGTACGCAGGCTATTTTTATCAAACATCGCATACCCCGATGAACTCGTGATTCTCAAATCTGTAATGTCGCCATTGGGTTGCAGATAGAATTCAACACGATTTGTGCCTTGCAGCCCCAGCCGCCCTGCCTCGGGCGGGTAGCGGAGATTACGTTGCGTGATTGTGTAGATTTTGTGATAATTTTCATCTAAATAGGCTTTATCTTCTTTGCTTAGGCTGTATGCTTCTTCTCCATAAAACTCTTGCCATGGACTCTGAAAGTTTTCTTGTAGAAGTTCATAAAACGATGGTGGCGTGCTTGTGGCAGTGTTTGTGTTTGACGTTGCTTGCGGTTTCTTCGTATTTGTTGATTTTTGTTGAGAGATTTGTTGTGTCGATGTTGTGGGCTGTTGCGGGGACAAAGGCGTTTGTTGGGCTGGCTGTGGTGCTTGTGGTACATTCTTCGGGGCTATTTGTGTATTTGGCAGGGTTTCGAGCTTGAGATTGCCAAGCGAGATTCGCTGCGGCTGTTGCGGCATTGGTTTGGGTTGTAGCCAATAATACAAGAGCCCTATGATAACAAGATGAATGCAGAGCGAGAGAGCAAGGCTGATTGCGCCATATTTTCTCATTTGGATTCTTGGTTGAGAACGTGCTCAAAATCTTTGTGTGGAGTTTGAGGAATTTTATCGACTAATAATGCGTGATTTTGTCCAAGCAAGACGATGTAGCGACAATCTTTAGTTTGAAACACGACAAGACGCGTTTTGATGTCAATGGGCTTTTGGGAGATGAGCATAATCTCGTCATCGCCTTTGTTTTTGAATATGTCTTTGAACTGCATTCCCCCGCTTAGTTTTTGTCGCCAAATAAAGAGTGCGGCGATGACACCAACCATACATAAAAGCAGGATAAAGTATTCGGTATCTCCCAAAAGCGGTGCATACTGCGGCAGTTGTTGTTCCATATTGATTCTTTATTATAAGTCGTTGAGTGTGTCTTTGAGCTTGCCCAAAGGGTCGCTTGGCTTTTGGGTAATCCGCAATCGTAATCCATAGCCCTCGATGAGCTTTGTCGTTTGGATTCGTAACGAATCGCCACCCAAGATAATCACCACAAACGCACCATCAAGCGGGGCAACCTGAATGGCTTCAATGCCAAATGTGCCGCCAATGTTTTGCTCACGTGTCTGCTCCATGTGTGCGTTAGGAAAGGTAATTGTTGTATAGCCCTTTTGGCTATCGGTTTGAATCTCTTCATTGTAGGGTTCGACAAAGGCAAGCATAATATCTACACGTTCCTCGCGAGGATAAAATTCGACATTGCGCAACATCGTACCCGCCTGTTGTGCGCATGCAAAAGTGAGCAATAGAAAAAGGCAACAAAAGCGCACTAGACTTTTTCCCGCACAAGATAATAGATGATTGCGTTGGAATCGAGGATTTCATTAATCCGAATTGCGAGATTCTTTTCATAGACCATCACTTCGCCCTTGCCGATAATCCGCCCATCAACGAAGGTTTCAACACTCTCTCCTGCCGGTTTGTTGAGGTCGATAATCGAGCCTTTTTCAAATTTCAGAATCTCGGCGAGCGGGATTCGCGTTGCACCAAGTTCGGCTGTAAAAACGACTTCCATATCGAGCAATCCTGTATACTTATGAATGACGCCATCAAGATATTTCGAGAGCTCAAGCTGACGGAGCTGTGTGGCATCGAGCTTGACTTCTTTGCGGACAAGTTTTTGTTTTTCCATAGTTTTCCTTTAGTGTCGAATCCAATAGAGCGAACAGCAAGGATTCTGTCCAAATGCAAAATAGCAATAGTCATTGAATGGGGCGCGAAAGTTTCCAGAACCGACAAATAGCGGCGTTGCAATGCCGAAGGCAACACTATTTTTGTTAGCACTGACTTTTGCCACGCCCGCAACGAGGTTTGCGAGCTCCTTGCAGATGTCTTGCAAGACTTCCTCGCTCGGCTCGTCATCAAAGAGCATGACAGACGAGATATGCTGCAAAAATGGGAGCATGGAGACGATATAGAGGGTGTATTTATCCCCTTCACATGAAAATGCTAAACTCGAAATATACCCTTGCGATAGTTTTTGTACGCATTCTTTGGGGGATTCTCCTAAACTCTGTTCGATTGCTACGCAAAAAGAATCTCTTAGCAAAGCTTTTATCTTAGCACTATCCATTGTATTGGACTCCCCTATTTTTTATTTTGATTATAACGCAATTTTATTGATTTATGGCTTGAATGAAACGTTTGTTTTGCAATATTGTGCTAGGAAACATGTCTCGCATAATGGTTTTTGTGCCTTACAAATGTAGCGTCCAAACAGCACGAAAGCCTGATGGAGAGCGCCAAGATTGTCTCTGAAAATCTCTGTGAGCTCTTCTTCAGTTTTGGTTGCATTGTGTGCATCGCTTAGCCCCAAACGATGTGAGGTACGAAACACATGCGTATCGACAGCAAGATAGTTTGCCCCACAATATTCAATCAACACAACATTTGCTGTTTTTTGCCCCACACCAGGGAGGCGCATGAGCTCTTCGCGTGTGAGCGGAATCTCGCCATTATGGTGTTGCACAACGGCTTGCGCCATCGCGATGAGATTTTTTGCTTTATTATTATAAAACGAGCAACTTGCAATGAACGTTTTGAGCGCATGAAGTGGCGCGTTAGCGAGCGAGATGATGTCGGGATACTCTGCAAACAGCGCAGGTGTGATGAGATTCACGCGCTTATCTGTGCATTGGGCAGAGAGTATCACAGAGACGATGAGCTCATAAAGGTTCGTGAATTGCAGCTCACTCTTTGCGTCCTTATAGTGCTCAAGCAATTTTGCTTTGATGATTTCTGCTTCGTTTTTTGACATCATAGCTCGATGAGATTCTTGTTACATACCCGTTCGCGCGGCGAGAGCAACAACGATTGCGGCGACTAAATCGCTTGGGTCATGACTGACTTCGGGCATCAGCTCGGGCAATTTTTTCTCGATATACGAGGTGTCAAAATGTCCACGTCGAAACGCCCTATCATCGCAAATATTGCGCAAAAAGGGCAAGGTGGTGTGCACGCCGCGAATGTCAAATTCATGCAGCGCGCGGCGCAATTTGCGCACAGCAAGCGCATAGCTCGAGCCACGCACGATGAGTTTTGCAACCATTGAATCGTAATAGGGAGGAATCACGAAATCTTTATACACACAGCTATCCACGCGCACAAAGGGACCAAGCGCTGGGTAATATGCGGTGATTTTGCCCGGACTTGGGACGAAGTCGTTGCATGCGTCTTCGGCGTTGATACGTACCTCGATGGCGTATCCAACCCCCACGACATCAGATTGCGCAATATCGAGAATCTCGCCGCTTGCAATGCGGATTTGTCTACCAATCAAGTCATAGCCCGTGATTTCTTCGGTTACGCCGTGTTCGACTTGGATTCGTGTGTTCATTTCCATAAAATAGAATCGATTGTCTTCGTCAACCAAAAATTCTATCGTTCCTGCGTTTGAATAGCCCACAGCTTTTGCGGCAGCAACAGCGACAACACCCATTTGTCGGCGCAAGTCTTTGTTGATTGACGGAGAGGGGGCAATCTCGACAAGCTTTTGATGACGGCGCTGAATCGAACAATCGCGCTCGAGTAGGTGGATTGTGTTGCCATAATTGTCAGCGAGAATCTGAAATTCAATATGTTTGGGATTTTCGATATATTTTTCCATAAACACATCATCATTTTTAAAAAATGCCTTTGCTTCGCGTTTGCAGGCATTGAATCCATCTTCGAGCTCACTCTCGTTCCAAATCACGCGAATGCCGCGCCCGCCGCCCCCGCTGCTTGCCTTGAGAATCACAGGATAGCCCATTTTTTGTGCATAGAGTTTGATTGTGTGCATGCTCTCTTTGTTGAGTGGCTCGGTGCCGGGCACAATCGGGATTCCATTTTTACGCATGAGCTCACGCGCTGCATTTTTGTCGCCCATTTTGGCAATCACTTCGCTGCTTGGTCCAATCCACACGAGCCCCGCTTCGGTAACTTTGCGTGCAAAATCGGCATTTTCACTCAAAAAGCCATAGCCTGGATGAATGGCTTCTGCTCCTGTGAATTTTGCCATTTCGATGATTTTGTCGGCATCAAGATAGCCGCTTAACGGGTCTTCGCTAATCTCATGCGCCTCGCTTGCCATTTTGACTGCAAGTCCTTCTCTGTCGGCGCGCGAATAAATTGCAACACTCTGAATGTTGAGGTCGTTGCACGCTCTGATAATACGTACGGCAATTTCGCCTCTGTTGGCTATCAAAATCTTGGAAAACATGGAGCTGCCCCCCTCTCTTTTTTGGTTTTTTCATTGTAGCAAAAAGAGGCTTTAATTATGTTAGAATCTAGCAAGAAAATACGAGAAAAAGGTTGGTTGTGGAGTTTTATCATGCGATTGTTTTAGGTTTAGTTGAAGGTCTCACAGAATTTCTCCCCATTTCCTCAACAGCACATCTCCTCATGGCGAGCCATTTTTTGGAGATTGACGCAGACGATTTGTTGTTTAAAAACTTTGCCGTTGTTGTGCAGCTTGGCTCGATTCTTGCGCTACTCGTCCTCTTTTGGGAGCGGTTTGCATCAGGCAGCGCTTTTTGGGCAAAGATTCTCGTAGCATTTCTGCCCACAGGAGCATTGGGCTTTTTGTTTAACAATCTCATCGAATCTTTACTCTCGTCGAGCGTGATTGCCTATCCACTGATTCTTGGCGGAATCGTCTTTATCCTCATCGAAATCACGCACAAAGGCAAACGTTATGCTATCTCTTGCTTTGAGGAGATTAGCTTCAAGCAAGCCTTCATCATCGGCTGCTTCCAATCTCTTGCATTGATTCCGGGCGTGTCGCGCAGTGGCGCAACGATTATTGGTGGATTGTTGCTTGGATTTGACCGCAAAACAGCAACTGAATTTTCTTTTTTGCTTGCTTTTCCAACAATGGTGATTGCATCAGGATATAGCATGCTCAAACACCATGATTTCTTTACAATCGATTATATCGGAAACTTAAGTGTTGGCATGTTTGTCGCGTTTGTTACGGCACTTGTGGCGATGAAGGTTTTGCTTGCTTTCATCGCACATTTTAATTTTGTTCCATTTGGAATCTATCGAATTCTCATCGGAATTGTGTTTCTGTTTTCTTTCTAGCCTTCACGCGGTTCTTTAAACTTGCAGCTCACACATTCATAGATGTCTTTGTTGCGCAATGTGCGCTCTGCCATAAGTGAACCGCATTCAGGGCATTTGCGCTCTGTGGGTTCAAATTTGCTGACGAAATCGCAATTGGGGTAATTCCCACAGCCAAAAAACGCACCGCGCTTTGAGAATCGTTGCACAATCTCGCCGCCACATTTTGGGCAGTGTACACTCAACTTTTTTGTTTCTTTTGTTGCACTAAAGGAGCGTGTGTTTTTGCATTCAGGATAGGCGCTGCATGCAAGAAATGAGCCATTTCTACCAAATTTTGTAACCATTGGACTGCCGCATTTTTCGCATGGTGGAATCTCTTCGTTATCTGCAGGTTGTTCTGTGGGCTTGATGTATTTGCATTTTGGGTATCCGCTGCATGCCACAAAGCGTCCATAGCGACTCTCGCGCTCGACAAGCTCCTTGCCACATTTGGGGCACATTTCACCTGTTGGGTTGCTGATTTTTTGGCTTTGAATATTTGCCTTGCCTTGTTGGATTTGCTGTTCAAAGTTTTCATAGAAATCCCAGAGTACCTTTTCCCACTCTGCCTTGTTTTCGGCAATCTCATCAAGCTTTTCTTCCATATTTGCTGTGAAATCCGAATCGACGATTTCATTAAAATGTGTCTCGAGCATTTCGATGACGCGAAATGCAATCTCTTCAGGTGCAATCTGTCTCTTGTTGAGCGTGATGTAGCTACGATTGACAAGCAGCGAAATGGTCGGCGCATAGGTGCTTGGGCGACCAATGCCAAGAGATTCGAGTGTTTTAATCAGCGAAGCTTCGCTAAAACGTGGTGGCGGTTCGCTCTCATGCTCGCTGCCGACAATCTTGTTAAGAGTTGCAGCTTGTCCTTTTTTGAGGTTGGGCAGTAGCTTATCTTTGTCTTCGTTGCTTACAATGGCATAGAATCCGTCAAACAAAAGCTTGCGCCCATTTGCCTTGAATAGTGTGCTTGGGCTTTGGAAATGGATTGTTTGTAGTTCAAACTCGGCTTGCGTCATCTGCGAGGCAAGGAATCGGTTGTAGATGAGCGTATAGAGTTTGAGATTATCACCGCTGATATGCTTTGCAGCAATCTCTGGTGTGAAGCCGAGATTAGTTGGGCGAATCGCCTCATGTGCTTCTTGTGCACCCTTTGCTTTGCTTGCATAGACATTTGGGCTTTTGGGTAAATAGGGCGCGCCAAAACGTTCCTTGATGAGTTTGCGTACGGCGTCAATCGCTTCTTTAGCGATATTGAGACTATCGGTTCGCATATAGGTGATGACGCCCATTGTGCCTTCATGTGTGTTCACGCCTTCATAGAGACTTTGCGCTGCTTTCATTGTGCGCGTGGGCGAGAATCCAAGCTGCGAGCTTGCGCTTTGTTGCAATGTGCTTGTCATAAACGGTGGCTGTGGCGAAACCTTGCGCTTTTTGTGTTCGATATTTTCGACAACAAACGATTCCGCCTTTGCTGTGTCGATGATTTCGTCTACCAAACTCTTGTCGCGAATGTCCATTTTTGCAATTTTTTTATTTTTATAGCTGACGAGCTCCGATTCAACAGAATCAAAAGTCGCGTTGATGAGGTAATACACAATCGGCACAAACGCGCGAATCTCACGTTCTCTATCCACGATAATCTTGAGTGCGCTACTCTGCACGCGTCCAGCACTAAGACCCTTTTGAATCTTTGATGAAAGCAAGGGCGAGAGTTTGTAGCCCACGATTCTATCAAGCAAGCGCCGTGCTTGTTGGGCATTGACGCGGTACATATCAATCTGTCGTGGACACTCGAGCGCGTCTAAAATTGCTGTTTTGGTGATTTCATGAAATGCGATTCGCGGGATTGCTTGAGGTTCTTGACCGATAGCAATGGCGATATGGTAACCGATTGCTTCACCCTCTCTATCCTCGTCTGTTGCGATAAAAACCTTGCTCGCTTTGTCTGCTAGCTTTTTAATCTCACCAACAATCTCGCGATAATCCTTGGCGATGACATATTCAGGCACGAAATGGTTTCCATCAATCTTGATTCCAAAGCTGTGTTTGGGTAGGTCGCGCACATGCCCCTTTGAGGCAATGATTGTATATTCTTTGTCTAAAAAATTCTGAATCGTTTTCGCTTTTGTGGGGGATTCTACGACTATCAAATATTTCATTTCGACCTCATATATCGATATAAATGGAGATTCTATCACAAAATAGAGTTTTTTGAAAATCTCTTGTTTTTAAGCATGTTTGGCTACAATTATGCGATTTTTCAATGATTTCATCATCAATGGGGATAGGATGGGCAAGGGGAGAGAATCCATTCGGTTACTTTTTCAAAATGGCTTACAATACTATAATCAAGGCGACCACCAACGTTGCCTTGCATGCTGCGATGCAATCTTGCATAGCGACCGACGTCATCATGAGGCTTGTAATCTTGCTGGGCTTGCCTTGTTTGCGATTGGCAATACGCAAAAATCGCTTGAGATGCTGAACTATGCCTACACTTTCTCGCAACGTGAGGATTATCTTGTCAATATTGCCGAGATTCTACGTCGAATTGGCAAGGTGCATGAGGCTTTGCAGATTATGCAAAAAATTCAAGACCATCATATTCCACATTATTATTATAACCTCGCAAAAATCTATACTGATTTGCATGATGATGAGAATGCAAAAAAATGCTACGACATCTTGCTTGAACAAAATCCCGATGATAAAGAGGCGCTATTCAATCTTGGCAATCTCTTCTCATGGACAAATCCCGCGCTTGCGCAAGAATATTATGAAAAATCCTATCAGCTCGGATTGCTCGATGCGGGCATCAACCTCGCAAGCTTGCTTGCGCGCAAAGAACAGCTGCAAGAAGCTTTGGCACTCTATAAAGAGCTTGCAAAGAAGGCGCGCAGTGCCGATTTCTTTTTTAATTATGCGAATACATTGGAGAAGCTGACATACACAGACAAAGAATCTTTTAAAATATGCAAGCAGTATTTCAAAAAATCTCTCGAAATCCAAGAAACTCCCTACACAGCGATGAATTATAGCCAGCTTTTGATTCGTTTTGGTGAAATTAAAGAGGGATTCAAAATGGCAGAAGCGCGCTTTGGTTGGAACATCATGCCGTCTGCATTGCGTCCGTTTTATGTCAAACCCAATACCAAGATTGATGGCAAACGTTTGCTTGTCTATGACGAGCAGGGCTTTGGCGACACAATCCTCTTTGCACGTTTTTTGCCACAGATGGCGACAAAGGTTGGGGAGCTCACACTTGTCGTGCAGTCGCCGCTTTTGCGGCTTTTTGCGCAAGGCTTTTTGGGGATTGTGAATCACAAAAATATTGTGCTTCTTGACGAGATTCCACGAAGCGGCTTTGACTATGCGCTTGCGCTGCCTTCGTTGCCCTTTATGCTCAAAGTTTCTTCTCCGAGCGACTTTGCCTGCCTCCCCGCGCCGCAATTGCCCACAAAAAGAAAACACAAAAAATTGAAAATTGGATTTTGCTATGCAAGCAGCAAAGAGAATCCACTCTCTTCTGTGCGCGATATTCCGCTAGAACGTCTGATTGAAGCACTTGCAATCGATGGCGTCGAGCTTGTGAGCCTGCAATACAGCCCGTCCGAACACGAACAAGAAATATTGCAAAAGGTTAAGGTCAAAGACATTGGCAGTACGATTGCCGATTTTGCCGATGTGCAAGCAGAGATTCTAAAGCTCGATGTTCTCGTGAGTGTCGATACTGCTATTGTGCATCTTGCCGCGTCTTTGGGGGTGCGTACATGTGTGCTGTTGTATAAATATTATGATTGGCGCTATGAAGTCATCGAGGGGCGGAATCTCCTCTATGGCGAGTCTCTTTACCGCTTTGTGCAAAAAGACGCCCACAACTGGGATTCTGTGCTCATCGCTTTGCACGCGCAACTTGAGCAATGGCGCGCACAATGAGCCTCGATTCTAGCGCGCTTTTGGCATTGCAAAATGCCGCAATAGGCGATAGTTTTGAGCTTTTGTGCTTCTTGCGCAGCGCCGGCTATTTGGCTGCACATTATGTCGATTCTCTTGCGCTTTGGTGGCCTAATGCCGGGAGCTTTGAGGTGGTCGTGGGCGCTGTTTTGGTGCAAAATGCGCAATGGGAGCGCGTCAAGCTCGCGCTTGCAAATCTCTGTGAACGCAATTTGCTTGATGTCATGCATATCGCCTCGCTCGCACCCGAAACGTTGCAAGGTCTCATTGCCCCAGCGGGGCTCTATCGCAAAAAGTCGCTCGTATTGCAACAGCTTTGTGTGGCGATTGTGCGCGATTTTGGCGACTTTGAGACAATGCGTGAGCATTGCACGCGTGAATGGCTTTTGCGCCAAAAAGGAATCGGGCAAGAGAGTGCCGATTCGATTCTATGCTATGCGCTGTTGCGTGAAGAAATGGTCGCTGACCGCTATGCGTACAAAATTTTGCGGCTTCTTGGCTACACGTTCGAGGGCTATGCCGAGATTAAGGAATGGCTCATGCATGGAATCTATGCAAACCGCGAAAAAGCCCTTGCACTCTATGGCTCGGGCGCGAGCTTGCAACGTGTTTTTGCACGTTTTCATGGCAAGATTGATGAATTTGCAAAGGAGAATAGACTATGATAAGCAAGGCAATGGCGCTTTTTTTGGAGTTTTGCAAGATTCCACATACGAGCTTCCACACCGAAGAGATGTGTGCGTGGCTCAAAGACTATGCAGCGCGGCATCACTTGCATGTACAAGAGGATAGTGCGAAAAATCTGCTATTTTCCAAAGGCTCGCCGCGTCTGTGTTTGCAGGCGCATTATGACATGGTGCTTGTTGGACAAAAGGTCGAGCCGATAGAAAAAGATGGTTTTTTGTGTTCGATTGACAGCTCGCTTGGGGCGGATAATGGCGCTGCGCTGTGTGCTGCGCTGTGTGCATTTGATTCGGTTGAGAATCTCGAGCTGCTCATCACAAACGATGAAGAAGTCGGAATGCTCGGTACAAATGCGCTTGAATTGCGTCCAAAAAGCAAGGCAATGCTCAATCTTGATAGCGAGGATTTGGACGAAATTATCGTAGGCTGCGCCGGTGGCGCTGATGTAACATTTTGTTTTGACAATCTCCCGCTTTTACATCTCGAAGAGAATTTGGGTGTCTATGAAGTCTCTACGTGCGGCTTTCGCGGCGGGCATAGCGGAATCGACATCGAGGGCAGCACAAACGCGATTGTCGCACTTGCGCAATTTATTCAAGGGCTTGATGATGTGTATCCCATTAGCATAAATGGAGGCACAAAGCGCAACGCAATTGCCGCCAGCGCGCGCGCCGTTGTGCTCTCGCGCAAGGAATTGCCCGAGAATGAACATTTTGTCGCGAGGAAAATTGCACAGAATCCGCCCTATAAGGATTGCCGCAAGGTGCTTGCCTTCCTCACTCTGCCTTTGTTGCAGGGCGTACAGAAAAAAGGAGCGCTTGGTGTTGAGCTTTCGTGTAATGTTGGGATTGTCCAGAGTGAGCGCGATGTGTGCATACAGGCAATGGCACGTGGCAACGATACGCATGAATTGCTGGCTTTCATCGAAACATTGCACAAAGCCTCTGAAGGTTTTGGTGCAGAGTTTGGGCAAACTCATTTCTATCCCGCATGGGAAAGAGAGCAGGGTGGGCGGCTGCTTGACATCACGCAGCATGCCTTTATGAGTCAGCAGCAAAACCCAACCATAACGACGATTCATGCAGGGCTTGAATGTGGAATCTTGCGCAACAAGTTGGAGTTAGACGAGATTCTGTCGATTGGTCCAACAATCCACAACCCCCATTCTAAGAATGAGCGCCTAGATATTGCAAGCTTTGCACGTTTTGAGTCCATTCTCTTAGAAATTCTCAAAAATTATTAAGGAAAAAGAATGAAAAAAGCGATTCTATGTTTTGTTTTGGCTGTTGTTAGCCTCATTGTGCTGTATGTGAGTTATAACCATAATGTGAGCAATCTCCATGCACTTTCGTTAAGCCAAGCAATGGAACAACAAAAAGTTGTAGAAAAAGTTGTTGCCCAAGCGGTGGAACAAGCGCGAGTTGGAATCTTTGGTATTGCGCAAATGAGTGAGCTCAAAAAACTTGCAAGACAACAAAGTGCGGCTATTCATACGCAGTTTGTAAATGTCTTAAGTCAGCTCTATAACGCGCAAATGCAGAATGTCTCGACTCGGATTTTGCTCTATGATTCTAAGCTAAATGTGCTTGCCGATAGCGCGCCTAGCGCGAAGCTCGGCGCACAATTCTTAGGCAATATCGCACGTGCTGATAATATTATCGCGGGACTTGATGTGGCAAATGATTCTGTGCTTGTACGTGCCGTTGCGCCATTGCTTGATTCAGAAGGATTTGTGGGTGCTGTCGAGCTTGTTTTTCCTTTGCAACCATTTCTAGACACTAGGAGTGCATTGCGAATCGCTGTGGGCAACACACAATCCGGAGGGACAAGCATTGCAGGCATTTCATTTACACAGATTCCCACTTGGCTTTCGAGCCATCGCTCTGCCGCGTTTGTCGGCGATGTGGCAGTCGTTGGCGATTCTGTTTTGCTCAAGACGAGTCTCGCGGCTTTTGCACCCAATTTTGCCGCACTCACATTGTTGCCTATCCCATCAGACGAGCCACTCTTTGCGCAATGGATTGTCGCTGTTGTTGTGGTGTTTTTGCTATGTACTCTCTTGTATATTGGATTTGCGCTTGTTGGGCAAAGCACCAAAGAGCCACAGGCTGTGCAATATATCGAGGATTCAAAATATGAGACACAAAGTAAAGTCGAATCGATGCCAGAGCCAGAGTCTGCACCTGCAACACTCGATGCGACAGATTCTGACACGATAGAACATGACGCAAAAGACATTGTGCCCGAACAATCGATTGCACATCGCTTGCATGGACTTTTGTTGGGAGGGCTTGTTACGAACACACAAAATATTCAGACGCATTTGAGCGAAAATATCACCCAAGTCCATGCGATTAATGAACGCAATAACAACACACAACAAAACATCAGCGAGGTGCAAAACACCACGGCAATGCTCACAGAATCCCTCGAATATATCGTGCAGCTCATCTCTGAAAACCGCGAGAATACGAATCAGCTTGTCGGAAATATTGAGCAAATCAGCCATATCATGTCGCTCATTTCAGATATTTCTGACCAAACGAATCTGCTCGCGCTGAATGCCGCGATTGAAGCCGCGCGCGCAGGCGAACATGGACGCGGATTTGCCGTTGTGGCTGACGAGGTGCGCAAGCTCGCCGAACAAACACAAAAAGCCGCCAATGAAGTGAGCGCAAATATTAGCGTATTGAAACAAAACAGCAACGAGATGATGGATAGAAGCCATGAAATGGAAACAAGCGCAAATCAATCCAGTGGTCATATCGAAGAGTTCAAAGCAACATTGACAAGTTTGATTGAAAATTGTCGGCAGATTAAGGATTCAAACCAAAAAGTCAGCCATGAGCTCTTTTCTAATCTTGTTAAGCTCGACCATATCCTATTCAAAGCAAATGCCTATGCGGCGATGAATAGTGGAACGTATTATGAATGTGCCGACCACCATAGCTGCCGTTTGGGTAAATGGTATTATGAGGGTGCAGGCAAGGAATTTGCGCATACCAAATCTTATGCGTTGCTTGAAAGCCCGCATGCACATGTACACAATGCCGTGAAATCTGTGCTTGAGATTCTAAAAAATGGCAAAAAAGAGATTGACAATGAAAAAATTGTACATCTATTTGAAGAAGCCGAGAAAAATAGTGCCGAGCTCTTCGATGTGATTGGGCAGATTCTGTCCGAGCGCTACTAAGCGTTAAGCGCCATTTAATGGGCTTTTGCTATAATGCGCGTTATTTTGAATGGAGTGAAAATGAAAAAGTTAGTTTTAGGTTTTATGGTATGGAGTGCGCTAAGTGGTGTCGCGTTTGCAAATGCGAACAGTCAAACAGGTTGCGGGCTTGGGACGATTATCATCAGTCAACCCAATTCCGCTGTTCTCTATGCGCTCCAAGCGACAACAAACCATTCAACATTCACGCAGACTTTTGGGATTAGCTCGGGGACGATGAACTGCCGCAAGGCAAAATTTGTTCTCGATGAGCGCGTGCAAGAATTTGTAGCAGCAAATATGGACGCGCTACATAAAGAAATCGCCATAGCTCGTGGCGAAACGCTCGATACGCTTGCCGAATTGCTCGAAGTTGAGGACACGCAAGCTTTTAAGGAACTCTTGCAGGAGAATTATCTTGCCATCTATCAAAATGTTGATGTGGATATGGCAAGCACTCTGGATTCGATTCAAGCTCTCTAATGCGCCTTTTATGGGCTGCTTTTGCGCTTTTTGTTTGTGCGCTTGCGACAGATAATGTCGATTTAGAATCTGCTAAGATTCAAGCTACCAATCTGAAACTTGCCGACGATAAAGAATGGCGCATTTTATTGCACTATTCTGGTGCTCGAAGTCAAGTTGACGATTCACGTTTTTTTTATGCCCCAAATGGCGCGTTTGACGCGCATGCAGAGTTGCTCGCAACGCTTGCTGCGTTCTATACCCCGCCGCCGTCTGTGCCGCCAAGCACGCCATCGCTCAAAGAGATGTCGACGCACCCGTTTGACACCCATGCACTGTGCCGCTTCCCGGCGCGCTTGCGGTTTTTGCAAACGCATTTGTCGCTCGACAATCTCCCTGATGTCCCATGCGTTGAATATGACAATATGCGTGCCTATTTGAATCCTAAGCATCTTTCTATCATTTTCCCTTCCGCCTATTTCAATTCACCCGCTTCATTGTTTGGGCATACTTTTTTGCTCATCGAGGGTGATTTTGATAGTCGACTGCTTGCCTATTCGCTGAATTTTGCCGCACGTGCTGATGAACAGAATGAAAATGGCTTTGTATTTGCCGTGCGCGGGCTTTTGGGGCTTTATGAGGGCTATTATACAATGTTGCCTTATTATGAAACGCTCAAGAACTACAAAGACACAGAGAGTCGTGATATTTGGGAGTTTCGGCTCAATATGAGCGAACATGAAGTTTTGCGTGCCTTTGAGCATATTTGGGAATTGCGCGAAATTTATAGCGATTATTTTTTTTTCGATGAGAATTGTTCGTATAATCTGCTATGGATTCTTGAGGCGGCGCGCCCAAGTTTGCGGTTGCGCGATGCGTTTACTTACCACGTGATTCCTCCCGAGACGCTCTTTGTGCTCGACGAAAATGGACTTTTAGGCGAGATGAACTACCGCGCGAGCAAGCGAACGGTGCTAGGGCTCTATACAAGTCGACTCGATTTTACCGAGGTTGCAACCTTACGCGCGCTTGCCGATGGCAGCTTGCAGCCAGAGACGTTGCGAGGCAACACTGAAAGCGATTCGCTCTTGCTCGAAGCTGCACTTGAACTCAATGAATACAACTATATCGCTCGCAAAAGCAGCAAAGAGACCTACACGCAAATTGCACATAATCTTGGCAAAGCGCGCAGCAAGCTTGGGGCAAGCCCGCCTCTGCTCGCGCAAACGCCCGCTTCGCCTCTGCTTGCGCACCGCAGCGCGCGCATGTTCTTGGGAATGTTGCATAAAGATGGTGGGCAGAGTTCCAATGCGCTTGCGGCAGAAGTACGTGTTGCCTATCATGACAGAAGCGAAAGCGACAGAGGGCTTTTGGCGGGAACGCAGATTGAGTTTGTGCGGCTGATGTTGTCGTATCAGCATTTCCAATCGCATAGCGACAGAATACGTGTTGAAGAACTCGCGCTGCTTTCGCTCGCCTCGTTTGTGCCACACAGCAAGCTTTTTTCACCCTTTTCCTACCGCCTTTTTCTTGGCGCAAAGCCCATTCTTGATGATTCACTTGCACCCTATGCACAAGTTGGCGCTGGGGCGAGCGTGGGTAGCGAGGTTGCTGGCGGTGATGTGCTCGCCTATTATCTTTTTGAGATTCTCGCAGCGGACGCAAATGGCGCGCTTGCAGCAGCGATTCAATCCCTTGGCTTCTCGTTTGATTCCTATCCATTCAAGCTGACATTTGAAGCTTCGAATCGATTGTACACAACCAAAGCAATCGAAAATGATTTACAAAGCACAATCCATTGGCAATTTGCTCAAAATCTTGCGCTTTTTGGGCGCTTGCAATGGCGCGCATGGCAGAATGTGCAAGCTCCCAAACGGCAGCGGAGACGTGATAGCGTACTTATTGGCATGCGGGTATATTTTTGAGTTGTTGAGATGAGAATAGAAGTGCGATTCCGCGCCCCTGTGTTTCGAGCGGCGCGGGAACGCAAAGCGTTAAATCGCGATGCTTACTTGCCCTGTGCGGTGCATGGGGTGTTGGTAATCATTGCCTTTGCACGCGCTCAAACAAACGCCTAAAACAACGAGCGCAAGAATCCAGCCAGCTTTTTTCATTGTCCCTCTCCTGATATAATTTGCCAGCCCTATTATATCGCAAAAACATAAATTTTCAAGGATTTTGTTATGTCTCGCTTCAAAAAGTTTTTGTTTCTCCTTTATAAACCTATGGGTGCTGCCTTATTGTTTGTCTTCTTGTTGCTCTTGCCCGTGCAGATTGGCGAAAAAGACGCAAATCGCGATTTATGGTTTGTGGGTGATTTGGAGCGCGTGAGCGAGGAATACTACACAACGACTCTAGCGCAGATGGCAGCAGCATGGGCGATTGTCAAAATCAGCAGCAAAACCGTAGCGATGTTGCAACGTGGCGAAATCAGCTTCACGCCGCTTGGCGTGGGCGTGAGTCTTGCTCCCGGCGAACTTTTGGCTGTTGTGAGTGATAATCTTGAGCGCATCGCAAATGTTCTGTTTGTGCTTGTATTGGTGCTTTTATTGCAACAATTCAGTCTTGGTTTCTTAAGCTTTGTGTGCCTCAAAATTCTATTTCCTATTGCATTATTATTTTACATTGCAGGTTTTTTTGGGTTTCGCTTTGCCACGATTCTTGCGGCAAAGTTGTGCAAAATCGCGCTCATTTTATGGCTTTGTTTCCCTGCAAGTGCGGTTATCAGCAATTTTTTGCAGCAAGGATACCTCGATGAGAAGCGTACGCAAAATCTTCATATTCTGCAAACACAAGAAACAGGACTGCAAAATCTCCAAAAGTTTCAAGATTTTAGCGAGGGAGAAGAAGCACAGAATATGCCGCACAATGAGGAGAATCTCGGGTTTCTCTCCTCGCTTTGGCAGAATGCAAAAGAAATTGCGAGCAATACAAGCAATCATTTTCAAAAAACAAAGGAACGTGCGATTGCGCAAATTGATTCGATTGTCGAATCTCTCGATGGGCTTGTTGATAGGCTACTTGAGCTCACAGCGATTTTTGTGCTCACAACGCTTGTGCTGCCCTTTTCTGTATTGATATTCCTGTTTTGGGTATCACGTGGCTAGAGAGAATCTCGACGTTTTTTGCAAGAGTGCTCACGTTGTCCACAGATTCGTTGTTTATCTGGTTGGCAATCATTCGGAATAATCATGCTGATACGAAATGGGGCGGGGGCTGGATTCTTCTGTATTTGGAATATTGTGCTGTTTGATTGCCACGTTTGCTTTGTTTGCTCTCAAGAGTGGTGAGTTAAGATTGTTTTGCTGCAAGATAAATTTCAAAAGGAGTAATCGATTTAAAAAAATAGTGTATAATTCAGAATCTTAAATTTTATGCAAAGGAGATTTCATGAAAAAATATCTATTGCTTGGTTCGATAGCAATGGCGTTGCTAGCGACTGGTTGCGAGGTAACTGAAGGTGCTGGTGCAAACACCACAGAGACGACACAGCCTGTTCAAGGGGCGGTAGACCCATCGCAATTTAATACGCTTGAGGAGAGAATCGCCTATCTCCAAGACAAATTGCAACATATTCGATTCGATTATGACAAATTTGACATTCGCTCTGATATGGTCGATGTGTTGAATGCGAATACCGAGATTCTCAAAAATGAGGCAAGCGATCTCGATGTGCGCCTTGAGGGCAACACCGATGAATGGGGAAGCGGTTCGTATAACTTTGCGCTTGGCACAAAACGTGCTGTTGCTGTGCGCGATGCATTGCGCAGAAATGGAATCCGTACCAAACAAGTGCATAGCTATGGCGAAACCAATCCAATATGCAGTGAAAAAACACAGGAATGCTGGGAGCAGAATCGCCGTGTTGAGTTCAAGCTCCTTCCTAAGAAATAATCCAACCAAAGGCGATTGATGAGAGCAAAAGTCGTTTGTGCTGTTGTGGCTTTTGCTCTGTGCCTTTTGTGGGCAGAGCCTTCGGTTTTTGGGGCAGAGAAGCAAGAACAAGATAGAATTCAAAAAGAACTCTATCGTCTTGCAAATGTTGTCCAGCAGCTCGCTGAAACGCAGGAGGGCATGCGCAGCTTGTTTGATTCGCAGGCAAACAAGCTCCAGACACTCTATGCGAAAAATCAGGCTTCGCCCTTTGTGTCGCAAAAGGAGCTCCAAGAGGCATTTTTGGACATGAATGCGACACTCATTAGCCATTTTCGTTCGTATGATGAAAGCCTTGATTCTCTCAAAAAGGGTATCGAATCGCTCGGTGGGCTCATTCAGAAAACAGACGAGGGTTACCAACAGCGGTTTAGAGATTTAGACGCGCAGTTTGAATCATTGCAACAAGCGTTCGTAGAGCAGCGAGCGCAGATGGTTGTGCAGGAACACAGAGATTTGAATACAACACGTGTTGCGCATAGCGAAACAAACATAACCGCGCCAGCAAGCGACTTAAATGCCACAAAAAATGAAATAAAGAATGTGGCACTTGATTCGCTTGCCAATGGTGTTGTTTTTAGTGATGGTATTACGTTTTTTAACAAAGGCGAACTCGATCAATCACGGCAATATCTCGAGCATGCGCTTGCAAAGCAATACAAGCCCGCAACAAGCCTTTTTTATCTCGGTGAGATTGCCTATCGGCAAAAACGTTATGCCGATGCCATTGCGCATTATAAAAACAGCGCAACACGATATGATAAAGCTGATTATATCCCCACTTTGCTTTTGCATGCGGCTGATTGCTTTGAAAAAATCGGCGACAAAACCAATGCAAAAAAATTTTTGGAACTGCTCATCGAGACTTATCCGAAAACCAAACAAGCAACAGAGGGCAAGAAAAAGCTTGCCCAACTAAAATAAAGGAAAACAAATGCAAACAGACAAAAAAGTGTTTACAATCACATATGAAGTACGTGACAATAGTAATGACGAGTTGCTCGATAGCAATGTTGGCAAACAACCGCTCGAGTTTATTATGGGTAATGGGGAAGTGTTACCCG
The DNA here is from genome assembly GCA_947177485.1 of uncultured Helicobacter sp. Taxonomy (GTDB): domain Bacteria; phylum Campylobacterota; class Campylobacteria; order Campylobacterales; family Helicobacteraceae; genus NHYN01. The sequence continues at coordinate 5,933 of CAMWUR010000023.1, read as the reverse complement.
GTCTCGAAGAAGCGCTTGTGAATGCAAAAGTTGGCGAGGAGCACAAAATCGTTGTGCTGCCTGAAAAGGGCTATGGAGAACGTTTTGATGACGCTGTGCAAGAGGTTTCGATTGATGAGTTTGAGGGCATTACACTTGAAAAGGGCATGACACTCTTTGGGCAGGCAGAAAATGGCGAGCATTGTCAAGTGATTGTCCGCGATTTTAACGATAAGACGGTGATTATCGACTATAATCATCCTCTTGCAGGCAGAGAGCTACTTTTTCATGTCCACGTTCTTGGCATTCGCGATGCGACCGAAATGGAGCTCGATTATGGCATTAGCACAGGTTGCGGTTGTGGTGGTGGCGGACATCAGCATGGCGGCGAGGGTTGCTGCGGCGGTGGCGGCGGTTGCTGCGGCGGGCATCACTAGGGCAGCGCATGCGTTACGCGATTGTATGCCCGGGGCAGGGAAGTCAGGCAGTGGGCATGGGCAAGGATTTGCATGATAATTTTGCCCATGCCAAGCTTGCCTTTGAAGAAGCAAGCGATGTGCTTCAAACTGATATGCGCGCCTTGCTTTTTGAACCAAATGAGAAGCTCGGGCAGAGCCAATGGACACAGCCTGCAATTCTGCTTGTGAGCGTGGTTGCAGCCCAGATTCTCGAGCATGAGAGCGGGTGCAAGCCGCAGTTTGCGCTTGGGCATTCGCTTGGTGAAATCAGTGCAGTCTGCCTTGCAGGCGCTTTGAGTTTGCGCAATGCGCTCGAACTTGTTAGCAAAAGGGGCGAGCTCATGCAAAATGCCCAAACTGCCGAGCCGGCGGGAATGATGGTTGTGATGGGTGTTGCCGATTCTGTGCTTGAAAACTTTGTGCAAGAACAGCAAAAACAGGGCAAACGCGTTTGGGTTGCAAACTACAACACAGATGGGCAGGTTGTTTTAGCAGGAATCCGGTCTGATTTGCAGTCTTTGAGCGCTGCAAAAGAAACGCTCAAGGCAAAACGTATGCTGCTTTTGGATATTTCTGTGGCGAGCCATTGTCCTTTGCTTGAACCGATTGTCGAGCCTTTTAGAGAATTAGCAAAAAATGCGTTGGCACAGGCATTTCATTTTGGTGTGGTTTCAAATGTAACAACCAACAAATATGATACAATTGCACAGGCGCTTGAATTGCTTGGCTTGCAGCTTGTTTCGCCCGTGCGCTATAAACAATGCGTACAACAATATCAAGACGAGGTTGATGTGTGGATTGAATGTGGTCATGGTAACGTGCTTAGAGGGCTTAATAGCCGTTTGACAGCCAAACCTACTCTGAATGTGAGCGATAGCGCCACTCTAAAAGAAACTCTCAATCGTTTCAAAGGAGAACGATGAAAATAGCAATTTTGGGTGCAATGGTCGAAGAAATCACGCCGATTCTTGCGCGTGTGCAGATACAAAAAGAGCATGAGATTGGACATAATCGCTATTATGAGGCATGCTATAAAAATCTTGAGCTCGTGATTGCGTATAGCAAGATTGGCAAGGTGAATGCCGCACTATCGGCGTCTGTGATGTTTTTGCGTTTTGGTGCACAAAAGCTCATTTTTAGCGGTGTGGCGGGCGGAATTGCCGAGAGTCTCAAGGTGGGTGATTTGGTCATCGCTGACAAGCTTTGCCAGCATGACGTTGACATCACAGCGTTTGGGCATCCGTTTGGGTTTATCCCCGAGACGACTCTTTTCTATGAAGCCGATTCGGAACTTAATGCGCTTGCCATCAATGCCGCAAAATCACGTAATCTCCGCTTTCAGATAGGCACAATCGCAACAGGAGACCAATTTGTCGCGTCAGTTGAACGCAAGAATTGGGTTGCAAAGCAGTTCAATGCTATTGCGCTCGAAATGGAAGGTGCGGCTGTTGCTGCAATCTGTGCCGCATTGGGCAAGCCCTTTTGTATTTTGCGTGCCATTAGCGATGCTGCCGATGCAGATGCAAATTTTAGCTTTGATACATTCCTTGAAAAATCTGCACGTGAGAGTGCCGATTTGCTTTTTCTAATGCTAGAACAAATGTGAGGAAAACATGGTCTCTTTTCGGTTGATACTCATTCGGCATGCGTTGGCGTATGAGAGCCATCTCTGGGACGGAGGGGATTTGAGCCGTCCGCTACTCCCCAAAGGCAAAAAACAGGCAAAACAAGCAGGCAAAAGAATAGCAAAATATCTGCGCCAAAAGAGGCGAGCGATTGATATGGTGTTTGTCTCCGAAGCGAGTCGCTCGGTCGCAACGGCGCAATATATGCTCAAATATTTGCCTGACAATATCCCCACATCGCAGAGCGCACTGATTAACCCCGAAAGCGGCACAGCAGGCTATCTAAAGCTCATCGAAGAAAGCTTGGGCGAAGGGCATGTCATTGTCGTGATTGTCGGACATGAGGACGATTTGTCGCATGTTGTTGCGCATTTATGTGGAGAATGCCGCTTGCGCTGGGAGAAGGGTGGATTTCTCACGCTTTGCCTCCAAGAGGAGCAATGGTCTATTGAAGTTGTGTGAGGTCAGGAGTGGCTGTTGGCTTTTTGGGAGGCAATTTTGAAGGAAATGATGGAATCCTAGTGCCGCTCGATTTCAAAAATTCGATTTGCTTTGGACAAACAGGGAGCGGAAAGACAACGGGCTATATTTTGCCCAATATCCAATCACGTCTTCATTCAGGGCATTCTGTCGTGATTTTTGACTATAAGGGCAATCTCCATGCACATGTTAAAAAGCTTGCAAATGAATGTGGCAGGCTCGGCGATGTTGTCGAGATTGGTCCGATATGGGGACATCGTTTCAATCTTCTCTTTAATATCGCCATCAAAGACATCGAAAAATGGTATCGCTCGCTTTTTACCGGAAAATATGACTATTGGGACATTTCTGCATGCAGCCTCCTTAAGACACTCTATGCTGCGCAACGTTTCTTGTATGAATCACATGGAATCCTCGAAAAAATCCATAGTTATTATGATTATATCGAGCCGCTCGACAAAGAGCGCCCAATCTATCCAACATTTGCATGGATTGGCGAAACGCTCAATGTTACCTCGATGCGCGCATTAATGGAAAAATTTCGTGTTACGCATCAATATCTGTCTCTTACTCTTGAGGTCGAGGAGTTGCGCAACGAGGACAAGAACGCGCTTTTATGCCTGATTGAAGAATCGGAACGTTTTAATGCTTTTCTATCGCGCTATGCGAAACTCAAAGAGGAAGATTCTGGTGATGAAACAGGCAATCATGGTGTGATGTCATGTCTACTCAATACGATTCAAGACGGCATTGAATGCAATGTCATAAATGGCGAGGGATTTGATTTGCCCGAGCTCATCGAACAACAAAAAATCATCATCATCTATGCCGACACACTCGGGCAATCGATTGCGCGTTTGCTCAACCAGCGAATCTTTGCGTTTTTGGCACGGCGCACGATTTTTCTCAAAGAGATTCAGCCTGTGTCGATTTTTATTGATGAGGCGCATCGCGTTCTTGCGCCGCGCTGTTTGCCCGAGGTTTCGTTGTGTCGCGAGAATTGTTTTGAATATCTCATGTCCGTACAAGACAGAATCCTGCTCGAAAATACGCTCGGTGAGCATGATGTCGAGGAGATGATGGTGAATATCGCGCATCAAATCAGCTTTCGGAATGATTCGATTGCGACATGCAGCTCACTCGAGCCATTTTGTTATCGCAATTTGCAGAATGCACGTTTTGGCAAAGCAAATCCGATTTTCTTTGACAAACACGAGCTGACCATGGTTGTGTGCGCACATCAACAGCTTTTGTGTGTGTTTGAACGTTTCACAGATATGCCGCAAAATGGTGGCTATTTGGTGCATGATGTCGAAAAATCAAATGATTCGATTGCAATTTTTGTGGATTCAGATGGTGTTGCACGAGATTTGCGTGTGTATGACAAGCACAATCTCCTTACGAAATGGCAGAATCGGAGCTTGCACCGCACAAACGAGTCTTCTGATACAAATGTCGATTCTCGCTCCAAACTCCAAACAACACAGACTCATCAATCACAAGAATCCATCGATAATTTCTCACAAACCATCAATAAAAAGCTCGAAGAGTTTCGTGTGCAGATTCTCCAAATCCAAGACAGAGACAAACATGTCCAAGACGAGCTAGAGCGAATCTATGCTTTGCTCAAGCGGCTTTTGCCATAGTTTATTCCTCTGTTTGCTTGCTCAAACACAGCACCATTCCGATTGCGATGCAATTGGCAAGCAATGAGCTGCCGCCATAGCTATAAAAGGGCACGGCAATGCCTTTGATGGGTGTGAGCCCCGAGATTCCATAGGCATTGAGCAAAAACGAGAATCCGAGCATGCTTCCAAACCCCACGCAAAAGAGAAAGCCCACCTGTGTTTCGCTACGATTTGCGATACGAAAGATTCGATAGATGATGACCAAAAAAAGTGCGGCACAGAGCGCAATGCCAAATATCCCAACTTCTTCGGTGATTCCTGCCAAGACGATGTCGGTGTGTACTTCGCTTAGGAATCCAAGCTTGATGAGTCCATTGCCGATTCCTTCGCCAAAAAAACCACCATTTTGAATGGCATTGAGTGAATGTTGGATTTGGTAGGGCTCGGGCAAATCGTCAATTCGCAATCCTTGTGCGAGGTTGTCGGGCAGAATCGAGAGAATGAAACTCTGTGCGAGTGCCCACCATTGCTTAATGCGCAAGATTCTGTGGTCGCTGCTTAGAATCAGGATTGCCGCGCTTAGAATTGTGCCAAGTAGGAGTGCAAAAAAGAGTTTGAAACTACCGCCAGCACAAAGGAGCATGAATACAAAGACGATTCCAAGTAAGAGAATCTGCCCCAAGTCGTTTTGCAAAATTGCAATGAGCCCGCCGAGAATGAGCAAGAGAATGCCATAGGGCAAGAATATTTGAAGCTCTTCTTTGATATTTTTTTGTGTGTCGTATTTGCGTGAGAAGCTCCAAGCAAGAAAAAAGACAAAGCCGATTTTGAAAAATTCCACAGGTGAGAGTGAAAAAAACGGAAATCGAATCCAACGTTTTGCCCCACCGGCATTGCTCGCGAGATTTTCGGGCAGGAAGTGCATAATGAGCATCAAAAACATGCAGCCAAAAAAAAGCATGAATCCGAGCGTTTGCACAATCCGTTCGGGATTGCCTTTGGAGATAAGCCACATGAGTGTGATTCCGAGGATTCCTGCAATGAGCTGCCGTATGAAAAAATGGAATTGATTGGTTTCATAAAAAAGCACCGTGTAGCTTGAGAGCGAATAGGACGCCAGAATGCCGATGATGACGGCGATTGAGGCAAGGACAAACAATGTTCTATCGACCATCAAGTCTCCTGTGTGGTGTTGTGAAACGGGTATTGTAGCAACAAATTGCTTGTAAGGAGTTTTAGAAATAAAAAATAGCACGCTTTCAATACGATTGTCATTGCGAGGGCTTGCTCCAAACAATCTAACGTGTTGGGTGCGCATGAATCGTGGATTGCTTCGCTTAAAAAGCGTGTAGGGGTTTGTAGGGGGATAAGGGCGAAGCTATCATTGAACACGCAAACTTATCTGTTTGCTATGGCAACTAGCCCCTTGTCCCCCTTAGAAAATAACCACATTGAGAATCTCAAAAAAAAAATCTCATGCTTTGTCATTCTGAAGCCTTTTAGGCTGAAGAATCTCATGTTGTAAGAATGAGATGTTTCGGCTTTGCCTCAACATGACAAAGATTCATCATTACGAGTCTGCAAAGCAGACAAAACAATCAATGATTCCGAGTTGCTCAACGTCATGGATTGCTTTGGGCACACGCTTGCAATGACATTCCTATTTGGAGGTGCGACTTGAGTCGCACTTAGTATGCGATTCTCGTTTATGTGCGATTGAAATCGCACCTCCGAAGATTTGATTTGTCATGTTGAGGCAAAGC
>CAMWUR010000022.1 GCA_947177485.1 uncultured Helicobacter sp. | reverse complement strand
CGTGCAGGGGTTTGGGGGATTATAAGGGGGATAAGGGGAGCGCTTCGCAAGTAGCACCCCTTGTCCCCCTTAGAAGAAAAACACAAAGAATCGAATCGCGAGTTAAGACGATAACTAGATAGAATCGGAGGTGCGATTTCAATCGCACATAAACGAGAATCGCATACCAAGTGCGACTAAAGTCGCACCTCCAAATAGGAATGTCATCGCGAGTGTGTGCCCGAAGCACTCCATGACGTTGGGCAAATAAGAATCATGGATTGCCACATCTGCTTTGCAGACTCACAATGACAGATAGCGCGATTCTTATAAGATTCCAAACCTCACTTCCGCTTCAGCGCCCAATACGACACGCCCATTGCGAGCCAAATCACAGCGGCAGTGAGCGCGATTTCTTTCCAAGTAATCGGCGCATACAAATCAAACATGCACGACTTCCGCACAACGTTGGCACAAACTCTGTGGAGCGCGTGCCAGAAACTGCCAGCAGCGCGGGCATTTGTGCAGGCTCGAGCGCGCGAGCACGAAGCGCTCGCCCTCGAACTCAAACTCGGCGAGGATTCCATCATGCGCAATCTCCGCGCCCACTTCGCTCACCATGAGCCACGCGCCCATTTCGGCAAACCAAAAATCATGCGGCACAACGAGGCTGACTTCGAGCGTGGATTTAATCGCCCCGCTTTTTTTGAGCATGTCAATCTTTTCGAGAAACAGCGAACGTATGGCAAGCAAGGGCTCGAAATTTTGCGCATTTGGCAGAGGCGGCATGGACGTGTAGAGTAGCTCGAAAACATCGTGGTTTGTGCCAGCGAGATAGCCACGCGCATGCGTTATCGCCTCATCGATTGTATAGGTCAGAATCGGGGCGAGCAGCTCGAAAAGCTTTTGGGCAATCAGCGCCATAGCACTTTGTGCAGCACGGCGACGTGGGCTATTTTCCGCATCACAATACAAAATATCCTTGCACAAATCAAGATAGATTCCACTCAACTCATTCACGATAAAATGGCTAAGAAGCGGGAGCGCAACCGAAAAATCATACGAAAGCAGCGCCGCGCTCGCCTGCGCAAAAACATTGTTTGCATGCTGCAAAATCCAGCAATCAATCGCGCTAAGATTCTGCAAAGAAAGCTCGGGCAAATCGCTCGTGCCCGCGAGCAAAAAGCGCAATGTGTTGCGAATCTTGCGGTAGTTTTCAGCGGTTTGTTTCAGAATATTTTGTGACATCTTTTGGTCGTTTTGAAAATCACAAAGCGCGACCCAAAGCCGCAAAATCTCGCTCCCAAACTCCTTGCGCACATCTTCGGGCGCAATCACATTGCCCTTCGACTTGCTCATTTTTTCGCCATTCTCGTCCATTGTGAAGCCATGCGTCAGAATGCTCCGATAGGGCGCGCGCCCTTGCAAAATGCAGCTTAGCAAAAGCGAGCTCTGAAACCAGCCGCGGTGTTGGTCGCTGCCCTCCAAATACACATCGGCGGGGTAGCCGCCCGCATCGTAGATTCCGCTATTCAAGACGGCAAACCATGTGCTGCCACTATCAAACCACACATCGAGGATATTGTCGCATTTCTCGAGCTGCTCGCTTCTGTCTTGCCAGCTTGGCGGCAGCAGCTCGCGCGTTGTTTTGTCCCACCACACATCACAACCATGTTGCGCAAACATGTTCGCGACAAAGTCCAAAACTTCGGGTGCAAGCACGACTTCTTGCGTGGTTTTGTCGCGAAAAAAGGCAATCGGCACGCCCCAATCGCGTTGGCGCGAAATGCACCAATCGGGGCGGTTTTCGACCATTGTGCGGATTCGATTTTTACCCACAGCGGGGTAGAAGGTTGTGGAATCAATCGCTTCAAGTGCGAGCTCGCGCAATGTTTTGCCCTCGCAAAAGGGCTTGTCCATGACGATAAACCATTGCTTTGTGGCGCGATAAATCACGGGCTCATGGCTGCGCCAGCAATAGGGATAGGAATGCGTGATTTTGGTGTGCAGCAACAGCGAATCGCCGAGCAGCTCGAGGATTCTATCCTGCGCCTTGAAAATATGCATGCCAACGAGCTCATCGAGCGCGTCTTTGCGCAAAAGCCCAAGACGGCGGAGCTCTTCGCTAAAGCGCCCCTTGTCATCAACGGGCATGATGACATCAATTCCATATTTGAGGCAAATATAATAATCATCTTCGCCATGCCCGGGTGCACTGTGCACGAGCCCGCTGCCGCCGTCCATTGTTACATGCTCGCCAAGAATCAGAATCGAATCGCGCCCATTGAGCGGATTCTTCGCCTTGAGATTTTCAAACGCGTTTGCGGCAAACTCACGCACAATCTCGCCCTTGCTTAGTCCTTTCTCAACCGCACTTTGCAGCAAGGGTTTGGCAAAAATAAGCCCTTCGCTCGTGAGAATATAGGTTTCATGTGGATTGAGGCAAATCGCCTGATTTGCAGGCAGTGTCCAAGGTGTTGTTGTCCAAATCACAGCCTTTGCGCTCGCGATTCCGAGCTTCTCGCATGCCTGCTTGCTCAAATCAAATGCGACAAACACAGAATCCGAAACCTTGTCGTGGTATTCCACCTCGGCATCGGCAAGCGCGGTCTCGCATGCCCAACTCCAATAAATGGGCTTGGAACGTTCAATAAGAAGCCCTTTTTTTGCCACCTCGCAAAGAACGCGGTAGATATTTGCCTCAAAGGCAAAATCCATTGTTTTATAAGGATTCTCAAAGTCTCCAATCACGCCGAGTTTTTGGAACTCATCGCTTTGAATCTCGAGAAATTTTTTGGCATGCTCGCGGCAGAGCTCGCGTACCTTGCTTTTAGGCAATGAATCCTTTTTTGCCTTGCCTAATGTCTTTTCGACTTGTTGTTCAATGGGCAAACCATGACAATCCCAGCCCGGCGTGTAGCGCACATTTTTGCCATGGAAATAATGGATTTTGACAATCATATCTTTCAGAATCTTATTCAGCGCATGCCCGATATGGATATGCCCATTTGCATAGGGAGGACCATCGTGGAGATTGAATGGTGGCGCTTCTTCGCGCTGCTTTTTCATCTTCGCATAGACATTAGAATCGTGCCATTTTTGATAGGTTTTGGGCTCATTTTGGGGGAGATTGCCGCGCATCGGGAACGTCGTCTCGGGCAAAATCAGGGTATCTTTATAATCCATTCAGATTCCTTAGGGCTTGATATAATGACTGACAAATTTGGAATAATTATCCAAAATCTCGCCACCGCGCCGAAAGCCCAACGCGCATGCCTCATACGCATAGAACACATTTGCTTGATAACGTTCGTTTGCATGCGCATTGAGTGGGACATATTCTTGATAGACAGCGGGCAGATTGCCATAATTGCCGCCTTTTTCAACCAACGCTTTGCCATTTGGCTCGAGGATTGCGACATTCTCGCCCTCGCGAGAAAAGGCATGCTTTTTGACCATTTTTTTGCCCGCTAGTGGCTCAAAGCTCGTTTCGAGCAGCAGTGGGTGATTGGGGAATAAATCCCAGAGAATCTTGAGGATTCGCTTGGATTGGAACAAAAGCGTATAGGCAGGATTGAGAAAAATCGTGTTTTTATTGCGCATCATTTCTGTCATGAGCGCTGCCATTTCGGGTTCATCGACACTAATCATCTCCCATGGAACGAGCTTGAACCAAAACTCATAATTCTGCTCATTGCAAAACAATCCCTCATCAGCGCTTAGATGTGCCTCATGCGCATAGCAAAAATGCGTGTTGAATCCCGCTTCTTTGGCGATATGCTGAAGCAGGCGCACGGTTTGTTCCTCTTCGGCATTGTCCGCAATGCTTGAGAACAAAATCCCCCAACCTTCATACATTTCCTCAAATGCGGAAATATCTTCGCCAAGCGTGATGAGCCGCTTAAAATTATCGCGCAATGCTTCATAGACATTATTGAATTGCATGGTTTCATCTTTGCCATTTGCCTTGAGCAGCGCCCATTGCACAATCGCGCTTTCAAAAAGCATTGTCGGCGTGTCGGCATTGAACTCGAGCAGTTTAATCGGCTGCCCATCGAGCCCGCCCGCAAAATCAAAGCGCCCATACAAATGCCAATGAATCTCGTCTTCCCAGCTCATTTTAATCATATCCACTGCGTTAAATGGGATTCCGAGCTCGAAGAAGAGATTATTCTTTATCACATACTCCCCTGCTTCGATGAACATCTCATAGAGTTCATTCGCGGCAGCATAATATGCTTCCGCCTCGTCTTCGCTCACAGCGACTGCCTCATCAGCGATGTAGGGCGTTGAATCAGGGTCTGTGTGCCAGCTAAACCCAATCTCTTCGAGAAACTCGGGCTGTAAAGCCTTTAGTTTGGTGATTTCCATTCTCAACCTCCAACGCCGCTGCTGCCACTTGTTGCAGCAGAACCAGTCGAAGTGCTTTGTCGCGATGTGCTACCCGAAGTGGTCGCGGGCGCTTTGTTTTGGGGGCTGAAGAATCCGCTGCGACCGCTTGTTGCTCCGCTTGCTGCGCGTGCAGTGTTTTGGCGCACATTTTGGCTGCGCTCATAGGCTTGGGGCGAAGAATAAGCGCCGCGCTGCTGATTGGCGAAATTGTTATTGTTAAAAAGCTTGCTGCCAATCCAGCTCCCGATGATGGCACCAGCGGCGCTCGCGAGGATTGTTTCACCAAGCGAAAGCCCACCGCCTGTGGGGTTGGTGAGCTGACTTGTGCCATTGTCAATCTTGCGATTCTCTTCGGCAACGAGTGCATCAATCTCTTCTTGAGTGAGCATACGCTCGCTACCATCAGGCTTTTTGAGCAAAATACGTGTGTTCTCGCTTGGGTGCTCCTCGAGAATCTTGTAGCTCCCGTCCTCGTTTTCTTGTATCACAACAAATGCGCCTTGTTGCGCCGCCTTTGCCACAGCGGCATTATCGCCGCGCCCACTGCTTTGCGCATTATCGCTTGAGCATGCATTCATGCTCACGAGAACAATTGCTCCCATTGTCCCAATAATGGCACAATCCGAAATTTTGCGTAAATGTTTCATGACAAATCCCCATATCAAAAATGATATTATTCTATCGCAAATTGCCTAATTTATCTCAAACGTGGGTCAAACGCATCGCGCAATCCCTCGCCCACAAACACAAGCAGGCTCAATAAAAACGCGATAAAAATAAATGCGGTGATTCCAATCCATGGCGCATGGAGATTCTCTTTTGCTTGCAACAAAATCTCGCCAAGACTTGGTGAGCCCGGCGGCAAGCCAAAACCCAAAAAATCAAGCGACGTGAGCAACACAATAGAATGGCTAAGGATAAAGGGCAAGAGACTTAGGATAAGTGGAGCAGTGTTGGGCAAGATATGGTAAAAAATGATACGTGACGTGCTTGCACCAAGCGCCTTGCTTGCACGAACATAGTCGAGATTACGCGCTCGCAAAAACTCGGCACGAACAAGCGCAACAAGCTCAACCCATGAAAAAAACAGCATAAACAACAAGAGCCACCAAAAATTGGGATTAACAAAGCTTGAAAAAATAATCACCAAATACAGCACAGGCATGGACGCATAGATTTCGACAAAACGTTGCAAGAACAAATCGATTTTGCCGCCAAAATAGCCCATAATTGCTCCCATACATACACCAATTATCGTGCTAAAAAAGGTCAGCAAGACTCCAAAGGCAAGCGAAATGGCGACGCCATAGAGCAAGCGCGCGAGTAAATCGCGGCTTTGGTCGTCTGTCCCAAGCCAATTTTTTAAGCTAGGAGGTGCTGGAGAGGGAGATTGCACATCAAAAATGATTGTGTCATAGCTATAAGGAATGGGCGGAAAGAGAATCCAGCCTTCTTTTTGAATGGTTTTGATGATGTCCTCATCTTTATAGGGGGTTTCGTTTTCAAACTCTCCACCAAAGGTGCTTTCGGGGTAGAATTTGAGAATCGGGAAATAGAGTTCGCCTTTGTAGGAGAGAACAAGAGGCTTGTCATTTGCCAAAAAGGGCGCAAAAAGGCAGCAAACGCAAAGAAATAGCAAGCAATAGAGTGAATAGAGCGCACGTTTATTTGCCACAAAAGAAGCGAGTGCTCGGTTGTTCATGTGCGTGCCTCAAAATCGATTCGAGGGTCGATGAGTCGATAGCACAAATCGCTCACGAGTGTTGTCAAAAGCCCGATAAGCGTGAAGATATAGAGCGTCCCAAACACCACAGGATAATCACGATTGAGCGCAGATTCGTAACCCAAAAGCCCCAAACCTTCGAGAGAAAAGATGATTTCAATCAACAGCGAACCGCTCAAAAAGATTCCGACAAAAGCTGACGGAAAGCCTGCAATGACGATAAGCATTGCGTTGCGAAACACATGCCCATAGAGAATGCGCACATGCGTTGCACCCTTGATTGCCGCGGTGATGGTGTATTGTTTGTGGATTTCTTCGAGAAATGAGTTTTTGCACAAAAGCGTGAGCGCAGCAAAACCGCCGAGCGTGAGCGAGAGCACAGGCAGAGTGATATGCCATAGATAATCGAGTGCGCGTTCAAAGAATCCGAGATTGTGCGCATAGTCGCTACTCAAACCTTTGAGTGGAAAGAGTTCAAAAAAGCTTCCGCCCGCAAAAAGTACGATAAACAAAATCGCGATAAGAAATGTCGGAATCGCGTGGCAAACAATAATCACAAGGCTGCTCCAAGCATCAAAACGTGAACCATGCGCCACAGCCTTTTTGATTCCAAGAGGAATGGAGATGAGATAAATCAAAACCGTGCTCCACAGCCCAAGCGAAATCGACACAGGAAGTCGTTCGATGATAAGTTTCCACACCTGTTGCTGTTTGTAATAACTCTCGCCGAACTCGAAGGTGAGATAGGACGCAATCATCGACAGATAACGTTCCAAAATCGGCTTATCGAATCCATAGAGCTTTTGAATCTGCTCACGCATTTGCTCGGTAATCGCCGTGTTTTTGTAACCTTGCATGGTTGTGCTAATCTCACCCCCTGCGCCAAACCCGCCTTTGGAATCCGCCACGTTGAGATTCTCGAGCTGGGCAAGCATGCGTTCCACTGGACCACCTGGGGCTGCTTGGATAATGAAAAAGTTTAATGTAATAATGGCAAGCAATGTGGGCAATAACAATGCAAGCCGTTTGCAAAGATACGCAAACATTGCAAATACTCAATATGGTTTACCACACAGGCGCATCGGGATAGACAGGCAAACCTTTCATAAGCCGCATTTCATCAATCATGCTCGCCAAAACGACAGGTGATGCCGCTTGGAGTTGTTGCAACAATTCATCACGCATACCTTGTGAATGGTGGTAGATATAACTCTGCACGGCTTTATCAAACTCGCCTTGCTGCAAATCAATCACGCTTTCGCGCCACAAACTCGCCGCTGCCCATAGCACCTCGCCGCTGCCGGGCTCAAGCAAGAGAATCTCGCCACGAATCGAAATAATCATCGCCTTAGGCGTTGGAGGCGGGAGGTCGATTCCTTCCCATGGATTGGGTGGTGGCGGCTGCTTTTTGGACGTGTTTTGCCGCAATGGGGCTTGTGTGCGCCCTGCCCCGCCGCTTGGTGCAACATTATTCTGCGCAAGCAATGGGTCAGAAGTCTCTGCAAGTCGGCGCGCCATTTGTTCAATCTCGCTTTCGTCAGTTTCAGGTTGTGCGCTTGCTAGGTCGCTTGCAGCGCCAACGACAGAATCTTCGCTATCCTCATTATATCTTCTGTTTGCATTGCGCTGGGCGTTGCGTGCGCGCTTTTGCGCCTCTGCATTTGCTTTTTGAATCTCATTAATCTGTTCGGGCGTGAGGTTGAGCTGCGTGCCCTGAAACTCTTTGACTGTGATATACACACGCGAATAGAACACAGCAGGCAATGCGTTGGAATCAGGGACGCTAATGGGATAACTCGGAAAATATTGCACAATCTGCAAACCCTTCTCGGCAAGCAGCGAAGGAAAATCGCGGTTGAACGTGTCCACGCTCATGCGCGCATAGGATTCCACGACAGGCGCATAGCGATTGTAGCTGTTTTGGGTGAGCCCATAATCAATCGTGATAAGCGTGGGGATATAGCCCAAATAATTGCGATATGGTGCAGAAACAGGCTGGTCTGTGCGCGTATAGCCTGTGGCGTTTGCCACTTGAGGAGCAGGCGGGGGAGTGAGCCGCAGCTGCTCTTGTTGCTGCCCCGCTTCGCCCTCTGGCGGAGCAAGGGGAATTTGTGTTTGATACATATCATTTGGCTCTGGCGACCACGCACAAGCCGATAACAATAGCGCCACTACAAGGGCATTAGCAAGAAATTTCATACAATTTTTTCCTTTCGCTTGAGCTAGCAATATTCAATTGCTTGCGGTATTTCGTAATTGTGCGGCGCACAACCTTGACGCCAAATTTATCCTCGACAATCTGCAAAAGCTTGTTATCACTAAGCGGGCGCTTGCGCTCCTCGTTTTTGACAAGGTCGGCGATATAATCTTTGATAGCAGCATTTGATGTGTCCTCGTCAATGGCTGTTGCAAAAAAGCTTTTGAGCGAAAAAATCCCTCGATTGCATTCAAGATATTTGCCAGAAATCGCCCGAGAAATCGTTGAGGGTGCGTGGTTAAACTCATCTGCAAGGTCTTTGAGCTTCATCGGGCGAATCTCGCCACCTTTGAAAAAATCATATTGATACTCGACAATCATTAGCCCAATTTTATAAAGTGTTGCCTTACGCATTTCTAAAGCATCGATTAAATCTTTTGCTTCTTTGACTTTGTTGCGCAGATAGCTTTCTTTCTTTGCAATTTTTTCATTTTCGATAATCACGAGCGGATATTGCTCATCATTGATTCGCACCTCGATTTCGCCTCCTTCTTCGATGACAAAAATCTCGGGCACAACCGCGCGCACTTCTTCAAAATAATCAATCGCGGGCGGATTCTTGAATGTCTGAATCACCTTCATTGCCGCTTCATAATGCCGATTTTTCTTAAACCTCGCATGCCGCTCGAGGTCTTTCATAATCTCAAGGCAGAGGTCATAGACTTCGCTGCTACAATCCGCCGCCTCGAGCTGAAACGCAAACGATTCGAGCACATCAACCGCGCCAATTCCAGCGGGCTCGAGATGTGCAAAGCGCGCACGCACGCGCTCGCATTCCGCCACGTTCACATTAAGCTGCTCGGCAATTTGCTCCATATCGCCCTCAAAATAACCACATTCATCAAGATTCTCGATAATCTCCTCTGCAATCCTCACCGAGCGGGGCGTGGGAAAAAGCGGGGGGCAGAGTTGGTCTATCAACGTTTCATAGAGACTCTGCTTGGCGACACAAAAACGTTCAATCGCGTCACTAACACCTGTGCCGCTGCTGCTTGCTCTGTTGTCTTTCTTGCTACGCGCATTGAGTGTTTGTTCGCGTGGATTGTCAACACGCATGCAAGGATTATCGGCAGCAATATGGTTGAGTGTGCTCTCTAAATCATCAAGCGGACTTTGGAGAATAGGCAACCAGCTTTGGAGCGTGGCAGAAAGCTTAATTTTGTTTGCAAGCGCAACATTGGTTCGTAGTTTCATAGCCGAAAACTCTCCCCTAAATAATGTTTGCGCACAAGCTCATTATTGCCAATCTCGTCGCTGCTGCCCTCTGCTAGCAGTGTGCCCGCTTTAATCACATACGCGCGGTGGCAGACACCAAGAGTTTCGCGGACATTATGGTCGGTAATCAATACACCGATTCGAAGGCTCACAAGCTGTTCGATAATCTGCTGAATATCTCCCACAGCAAGCGGGTCTACACCAGCAAAGGGCTCATCGAGCAAAATAAATTTGGGCTTTTTGACAAGCGCACGTGCAATCTCAACGCGCCGCCGCTCGCCGCCGCTTAGGCTAATGCCTTTGCGCATACGAATGGGTTCGATATTGAATGCGTCTAGGAGCTCTTCGATTCTGTCTTGTCTCTCTTTGGGTGCAAGCGCAATCTCGGCAGCTATCATGAGGTTTTCTTCAACGCTTAGTTCTTTAAAAACGCTCGACTCTTGTGGGAGATATCCGATTCCATAAAGCGCACGTGTATGCAATGGCAGACGCGAAATCTCATTCTCGTCAAAAAAAATCTCGCCGCTGCTTGCACGCAAGATTCCACAAAGAATATAGAAAGTCGTTGTTTTGCCCGCGCCATTTGGTCCCAAAAGCCCAACCACCTCGCCGCTTTTGACTTCAAGGCTAATGTCTTTGATGATGGGAGTTTTTTTGATTTGCTTGCTGACGTGCAAAGCCCTTAGCATGTGCATATCGAAATCCTATATTTGCGCCTGTTTGCCGCTGCTTCCATTATCTCAATATTTAATAATGGCATTATACCGAGTTTCCTACAAATTTCCCCTAAGTTTTCTCCCCATTCGACAAAATGCAAGCCCTCAATGCTGATGAGGTCGAGGATTCCGAGTGCAAGCGCTTGTTCTGTTGTGTAGCGATAGAGGTCATAATGCCATAAATCCTCCGCATAGCATTGAGCGAGGCTGAATGTAGGCGAAGAAATGTCCGAGATTCCGCGCTGTGCAGCATAAGCTTGCACCAATGTTGTTTTGCCGCTAGCAAGCATGCCGCAAAGAATCACAACATGCCCGCCAGAATCGCGAAATGAATCAATGGCAGCGAAAAGCGCGTTGGGTGCAAAGAGCTCATCGAGGCTCAAAACATATTCGTACGTCGCATTCATGGCTTCACATCAGAAATATCGATATGCTTGATTCCCAAAAGCTCCTTGACTGTGCCAAGCAATGGAAACTCCTCTTTGAGCTCCTCAAACGTTGGTGTTGCGTTGGGTTGCGTTGCGGCAGAATCGGGCGCAGGTGCGGTAGCGGGCGCGGATTCTTGCACATCTTGCGTTGGTGCAGAATCTGCCTCGCTTGGCGCAGGCAAAGATTTGGAATCAGCAGAAGATGGCGCAGGTGCACTCGGTGGCACAGATGTTTCGAGCGCACCTTGCGCAATGGATTCGCTTGGCGTGGCGGGCTCGGGTGGCGATTCTACCACAGCGCCCACTTTTTGCGGAACAATCTTTGTCCCAACGCCATAGACTTCTTCGACACACATGCGAATGAAGCTATATGCAAGCCGAAGTCGCTCTTTGCATGCACCAGAGGCGCTAGAACGCCAACAAAGCTCGCCATTCTCAAAATGCACAAACGTGATGTGTGCCTCAAAACATTGCCCAAGTTCAAAGCTGCGCGCATAGATTTTTTGCACAAGCTCGGCAAAGAGTTCGCGAGCAAACGTGCCCGAAGCAGAATCAAAAGCGGCGGATTCCACAGCTTGTGTTGGGGTTGTCAAATCTCGAGAAACTGCGGGTGCGCTCGCGCTCGAGAATAGCTCATTTTCGAGTTTGGCAATCTGCTCATCAAGCGTGGCAATCTTGAGCGCTTCAAGCATTTTGAGCGCGGTGAGCGTGAGAACAAAGCTATTGTTGGCGTTGAGAAACAAAAGCTGCGTGCTGTCGGTGAGAATGCGAAAGAATCGGTCAAGCAACGGCAACGAAAGGGGAGCATTGGGGTCTTTGAGTACATTTTT
The DNA here is from genome assembly GCA_947177485.1 of uncultured Helicobacter sp. Lineage (GTDB taxonomy): Bacteria > Campylobacterota > Campylobacteria > Campylobacterales > Helicobacteraceae > NHYN01. The sequence goes on along the minus strand of CAMWUR010000022.1, from coordinate 23,302 downwards.
GAGATAGAGACCCATTTCTTCAAGCACCATTTCGCATTCATAGCCCTCAAGCATTTCGAGGATTCCAAATACCTCATCGCGTTCATTGCGCACAAGCGCATCGAAGAATCGTTGCAGAATCTCTGGGTCAAGGATTCCGAGCATTTGTGCGACAAGAGTTGCGTTCAGATGCCCTTTGGAATAGATAATCGCTTGGTCCAGAAGCGTGAGCGCATCGCGCAAGCTGCCATTCCCGCTGCGCGCAATCATCTCGAGCGCCTGTGTGTCGCCCTCGATGTTTTCTTTCGATAGAATCGTCTCGAGATGTGCCACGACAACCTTTTGCGGAATCTTTTTGAATCGAAAATGTTGTGTGCGGCTTAGAATCGTTGGTGGGATATTGAAAACATCGGTTGTCGCGAGGATAAACTTGACATAATTTGGTGGCTCTTCGAGCGTTTTGAGCAGCGCATTATACGATTCCTTTGTCAACATGTGCACTTCATCGATGATAAAAATTTTATATCTTCCCATTGCCGGTGCATACCGCGTTTGCTCAATCAAATCGCGAATATCATCAATCTTGCGGCTGCTTGCTGCGTCCATTTCGATGATGTCCAAATGTCTGCCGCTCGCTGCGGCGCGGCAATTTTCGCATTCTCCGCATGGCGTGCTTGTGGGTCCTTTGTCGCAATTGAGCGATTTGGCAAAGATTCTTGCGCTCGATGTTTTGCCGCTCCCACGAAGCCCAGAAAACAAATAGGCATGCCCCAAACGTCCCGAGTCAAGCGCGAGAGAGAGAGTTTGCGAAACAGAATCTTGCCCAATGAGTTCACTAAAGGTTTTGGGGCGGTATTTGATAGCGAGTGCCTGAAACATGAAAGCTACCTAGGCACATTTTGAGAGCAAAACGGCACTCTCGAGATGTCGAGTGTAGGGGAATTGGTCAAACACAGCAAGCGATTGGACACGATGTGTTTGTGTGAGTGTCTCGAGGTCTTTGCGCAATGTTTGTGGGTTGCACGAAACATAGAGAATACGTGGAAAGCGCTGTGCAAAAAGCACGCAATCACCAAGCCCTGCGCGCGGCGGGTCGACAAAGAGCGTCTCGAATCGATAAGACGACAAATCGACATGCGCAAGTCGCATAAATGGGCGCACGCCCTCTAGCGCATCGCGCATTTCATCGGCGCTTAAGCGCGCAATTTGGGTGTTTTTCACATGATTGAGGGCAAGATTCTCATTCAGTGCTCGCAAAGAAATCTTAGAAATTTCTGTGGCAAGGACTTTTTCAAAATATTGTGATAGCGGAATCGTGAAATTACCAAGCCCACAATAGAGCTCAAGCAAATCGCCCTGCGTGCCCACACTTTGCGCGCATGCCCATTCCAACATCTGTGCGTTGGCAAAGGGATTGGGCTGTGTGAAAGCGCTTTCGTAATGCCGATAGTCATAGCGCTGTTTTGCGACAACAAAGCTTTCATGCACAAACGAAGCACCCAAAACAATCTTTTGTTTGCGCGCACGTCCGATGAGCGAGAGGGTCGAATCGAGCTTTTGCGAAAGCGCAAAGAGCAGATTCTGCGCACATGCGAGCCAAAAATCATCGAGCTTTTTATGATAGAGCAATGTCATGAGCACTTCATTTTGCGTTGAGGCAAGGAACTCGATTCCAAAGAGTTTGTGCGCGAGAATCTCGCTTTGTTCCAGTAGCGCGATGAGTGGAGAAAAGAGTTGCTGCAAGGGTTGCAAGAGAATTGGGCATGATTTTATCTTTATCCTTTTATCTTGACCAGAAAGACAATAGGATAATCTGCCATTCTCGAAAACCACACGAAACTCGGCACGAGCGCGAAAGGCAAAAGGAGGAGAGGCAAACACAGAGGGCTTTGGCAAGTCAGCAAAATTCTCTTGGAAATGCTGCACCTTGTCCATCAGCTGTTGTTCATAGGGCAAGCGCAACGAACAACCGCCACAGATTCCACGTAAGGAACAATCCATTTAGCCCGCTCCGGGAGCATATTTGAAGCTCGCGACAAGATTTCCTGTCAGCAGATTGAAGCCATCAACCATCACAAAAACAAGAATCTTAAACGGCAGCGAAATCATCACCGGAGGGAGCATCATCATACCCATTGCCATAAGAATGGAGCTAATCACCATATCAACTGCTAAAAATGGGAGATAGAGCAAGAATCCAATCTGAAAGGCTGTTTTGATTTCACTAATCATAAATGCGGGCAAGGCAATCAGAATCGGAATGTCGTCAACGGTTTGAGGCGATTCCATATTGCGGATTCGGTAGAACAAACCAATGTCTTTTTCGCGCGTATTATAAATCATAAACTCCTTAAAGGGCTTTGCAGCAATCTCAAATGCGACATCATAGCTAATCTGTCTATCAAGATAAGGGCGGATTCCTTGCTCATAGCTTTGTTTTGCCACAGGTTCCATGATAAAAAAGGTAAGCACCATTGCAAGCGACACGATGAGTTGTGTCGGGGGAGATTGTTGCGTTCCCATTGCTGTGCGCAAAAATGAAAAAACAATGACGATACGTGCAAAGCTTGTCATCACCAAGATGAGCGATGGTGCGAGGACAAGGAGGGTGAGGACAACGACAATGTTAAGCAATGTTACCAAATCGCCGGGGTCTGTTGGCGCGCCGATTGTCAGATTGACAGATGGCGGCGTGGGGCGAATCGGAGCAAGCGGCGGCGCTTGGCGGCGCGTTTGTGCTTCTTGCTGAATCTGCTGCACGGGCTGGGGGACTTGCGGCGTTGTGATTGGGTCGCCCGGTGCGGCTAAGACCGCGCCTAAAAGTAATAATAGCGTACTAGCGCGAAGAAGATTGCAGAACATTTTTATTGATGACTTTTTCAGGGCTCAAACCCTCATCAAGACGTTTGGGATAGAAATACACATCGACACGGTCATTTTCGAGTTTGCTGCGCACATCGCGCGCGCGACTCATTGGCTCTTGGTCGCCTCGCCCGAGTGTGAGAATCCGCTCCGCTGGAAAACCATGTTGTTTGATGATTCGTGCAACACTCAATGCACGCATCGCTGAAAGTAGCCATTTGTCATGGTATGCAGAATCTGGTGGCAAGGGGTCGCTATCGACATGCCCACGCACTTCGATGTAGATATTGGGTGGATAGCTGCGCGCAATCATGGCAAGACGGCGAATGAATTGCATGCCGTCTTGGTCTTTGATGCTTGTTTGCCCCGGTTCAAACAAAAGCCCGGCAGGGAGGCGCATTACAAAGCCTTCTTCTCCATCGCTTGTGATGTCTGATGTGCCATCTGAAACTTGGAGCATTTGTTGCAATTCGACATAGAGACTCTCAACCCTCTTGACTTCAGCAGCCGTTTCAGACTCGGGAATCATCTCGGCTTGCGTTTGTGTGCGGTTTTTACCCGGTTCTGTCTTGACGCCGCCTGGCAACATGCTCAAAGCTCCTCGCATGCTGCTTTCAGCTTCGGTGAGGGGCTTGGCATCGAAACTCGCCATCGAAAGGAGAAGAATAAAAAATGTGAGCAACAAACTCATCAAATCCCCAAAAGTTCCGAGCCATGGAGGCAAAACTTGGGGGCAATCACAAGGTGGACATTTCGCCATTTATGTGTCCTTATTCAAATTGGCTCACACGTTGTGAAGGCGGCAAAAATGAGAGTAGCTTTTGCTCAAGTGTTCGTGGGTTGTCGCCACGTTGAATCGACATGATTCCTTCGATGATGAGCTGCTGCACGAGCGCTTCGTCGTTGGCGCGAATAATCAGGATATTATTAATAGGAGAACCCAAAACATTCCCAATCAAAGAACCATAAAAAGTTGTAATCAGCGCCACCGCCATCGCAGGACCAATCGCGCTTGGGTCGGACATGTTCAAAAGCATCGCCACAAGTCCAATGAGCGTCCCAAGCATTCCATAACCACCAGAGAGAGCACCCCATGTGGCAAAAATGCCTGCATTTTCTTTGTGGCGACCAAGTGCTTGGTCCATATCAAGCTCAAGAAGTTCGCGGATTGTGTCTGCTTCTCCACCATCAATCGCCATTCCTAAGCCTTTGCGCAAGAAGTCATTTTCTTCTTGATTTGCACTTTGTTCGAGCGAGAGGATTCCGTCTCGGCGCGCTTGTGTGGAATAATCCACCAATTTTTTGACAAGCGCAGGAACATCAAATTCTTGAGCAGGCTTGAACGCAAGCAAGAAGAATTTTACGAAGCCTTTGATATGTTCCATTTTGTAGGAAATCATCAAAGCAGAAATCGAACCACCGAAGGTAATTAGAACAGATGGAATATCGATATAAGGACCAATCCCTGCTCCTTGCAACATCGCTGCTCCAAGCAGCACCCATACGGCAACCATACCAATGACTGACGCTAAATCCATAAGATTCCTCCTGTGCCTTAACTACACAAAATAGCAATTATATAGGATTTTGTGTTAAAATTATCTAAAAAGCCTCACAATAACAAAGGAGCAAGAAATGTGTTCTGTTGTGGTTTTGGCAGCAGGTGCAGGAAGCCGCATGCATTCGAGCACGCCCAAAGTCTTGCACAAGCTTTGCGGACGCGAGATGCTCTATTATAGCATCAATGAAGCACAAAAAATCAGCGATGATGTGAGCGTTGTCGTCTTTCATCATGCTGACAAAGTCGAAAAAATGGTGCGCGATTCGTTTATTGGTGTGCGCTGCGTGCGTCAAGACCATCATAATCTCCCCGGCACGGGTGGGGCGATTGCCTCATTTTTACAACAATACACACCAAAGCATGAAAGGCTGCTTGTCCTCAATGGCGATATGCCGCTTGTGTGCTCCGAAGAGCTGCAACAATTTCTCGAGTTTGGTGCGGAATCGACCGTGATGAGCATTCTCGAGCTAGACGATGGCAGCGGCTATGGACGCGTGATTCTAAATGGTAAAAAAATCATCGGCATTGTCGAAGAAAAGGACGCAACAGAGCTGCAAAAACAAATCACGACCGTCAATGCCGGCGTCTATCTCTTCCCGTTGCCCATTTTGCATGCATATCTGCCAAAGCTCACAAACGATAATGCACAAAAAGAATATTATCTGACCGACATCATTCATTCTCTGCTCGCTGATTCCAAAGAGCTTGTTTCACTCATTGTGAACGAGGAGAACTTTAAAGGTGTCAATACTAAGCTAGATTTAAATATCGCCGAAGAAATAATGTTACATAAAATCCGCACACACTGGCAAAAAGCGGGGGTGCGCATGCACTTGCCTCACACAATCTATATCGATTCGCGTGCGCAATTTAGCGGTGAATGCGAGCTTGAAAGTGGCGTGCAGATTCTTGGTGCATGTATGCTTGAAGACGCACACATTAAGGCGCATAGTGTGATTGAAGATAGTAAGATTGTGTGCAGCGATGTGGGACCTTTTGCGCATATTCGCCCACAGAGTATGATTACCAAAGCTCATATTGGAAATTTTGTTGAAACTAAAAAGGCAATTTTGCATGGCATCAAGGCAGGGCATTTGAGTTATTTGGGCGATTGCGAGATTGGCAGTGGCAGCAACATTGGCGCGGGTGTGATTACTTGCAATTATGATGGCAAGGAAAAACATCACACAAAAATTGGCAAAGATGTGTTCATCGGCAGTGATACACAGCTTGTTGCACCGGTGAATATTGGTGATTGTATTATGATTGCAGCAGGTAGCACGATTACCAAAGATATTCCAAATGGTGCACTTGGTATCTCGCGCACACCGCAGGCAAATATCGATGGATTCTATGAACGTTTTTTTAACGGAATCTGGCAGCAGCCTGTGGCAACAACCAACACAGAAACCAAAGCACAAACACAGCTCAAGATTAATGGAGAATGGCAGAGTGTGGAAAAAGGCTTGCATGTACAAGGTATTTTGCGCAAATTAGGCGTGGATTCTAAAGTTGTTGCAATTGCACTCAATGGAGAAGTACTCAAAAAAGACCAATGGAGCAGCCACATACCCAAAGAAGGCGATGAGCTCGAGCTGCTGCATTTCGTGGGTGGGGGACGCTAGCCTACCACTGCGCGCCAACTGCATTCAGCTCCCACAAAGGTAAAAACACGCCCAATGCGATGAGCAGCACAACACCTGCCATAAGGCAAGTCATAAGCGGTTCGATGAGCGCAAGTAGCTGCGCTTGTTTGTGCGCCGATTCGCTCCCATAGAGCTCGGCGGCTGTGTGGAGCATTTTTTCCATTTCGCCACTCTTTTGCGCCGCCGCAATGAGCGCAAGCACAATAGGTGTAAAAACATGCACATGCTGCATCGAATCACTCAAGGTTTGCCCCTGTTTGAGATACGTTGGAATCATTGCAAGTCGCGCACGCAAGGCGCTATTTGCACATGTTTTGGTGCAAAGGTCGAGGACATTATCGAGCACAAAGCCTGCGGCAAATAGGAGTTTCATTGTCGAAAAATAAAAGAATAGATGTTGCGCACGTAAAAGATTTCCTATAAATGGAATCCGCAACAAGAATGCATCAAAGCTTCGATTCAATGTTTCATTTTGACGCAACAAAATCCAAAAAAGTACGATTGCGCAAGAACTTATCGCGTAGCCTGCCAAAAAAAGAGGTGTTATGAGAATCTGCAAAGAAAAAAGGAATTGTGTAAGCGGAGGAAGCTGTTTATTAAAACTCATAAATAGACTTTCAAATTGGGGCAATAGAAATCCGATAATGATAAACAGCGCACCAATAATTGCAATGAATAAAAAAATTGGATACGCAAGCGCGTTTAAAAGGCGCTTCTGATTTTGCTCTTTATTGCGCAAAAAATCAACAAAAAGCAGCAGAGTTTGGGGTAGATTTCCGCTTTTTTCTCCTAAGGCGATGAGCTCAATTCCAATGCCAAGCTCTTTACGAAAAGGCGCAAATCCATCGCATAGCTGTTGCCCATTTTGTACAGCGCGCAAAACATGCGCAAACATTGCCTGAACTTTAGGGTGGGGATATTGTGCAAGACTCTCGAGCAGATTGCGCAATGGAATAGCAGCATTTAAGAGAATGGCAAATTGATAGAATACAATAGAAAGCTCTTTTGTGCTCAAAGTTTTGCAAAAAAGTGGGCTTCTTTTTGTCGCAATCTGTGTGATTTTTATGAGTTGGATATTTTGATTTTGTTTAAAATGTTGGATAGCACTTTCACGACTTTCTGCCTGAAATTCTGTGGTGTGCAAAACATCATTTTGGCTATAAATAATCTCAAAAGTCATTCTGGATTCCATGTAAAATTTCAAGCGTCATCAAGCCCGATTTTGCCTTTGTCAAACCCTGCTCAACCATACGCACAAAGCCCTCGTTTTTAGCGATTTTTAGGAGCTCTTTTTGAGTGGCTTTCTGATGCAGCGCCTCTTTTAGATGTTTTGTCATTGGTAAAATTTCATAGAGTAATTCTCGTCCCAAAAACCCCCGCCCATAGCACCGCGCACAGCCTTTAGAACGATAAAAAGTCGTGTTAGAATCTTCATAGTCTATCGAATACGATTCACGACAATGTGGGCAAAGTTTTGGCACGAGCCGTTGCGAGACAACAAGCAATAAGGCAGAAGCGAGAAAATAGGGTTCGATTCCCATATCCAAAAGACGTGTGATGCTTTCGAGCGCATCATTTGTATGTAGAGTACAAAGCACAAGATGTCCTGTGAGCGAAGCCTGAAACGCGAGCTGCAAAGTTTCTTGGTCTCGCACCTCGCCAATCATCAGAATATCTGGGTCTTGACGCAAAATATTGCGCAAAACCTCTGAAAAACCAAAATTGATTTTATTATTGAGCACAACTTGCGTGATTCCTTGCATTTCGTATTCAATCGGGTCTTCGATAGTGATGATTTTTTGTCGTTCTTTGTCGCAAAGCTGTAACAACGCATACAAAGTCGTTGATTTGCCACTTCCTGTTGGTCCTGTAACAAACAAAATCCCATGTGTTTTTTGGATTGTTCGCCGCAAAATTTCTATGGAATCCAATGCAAATCCTAATTGATTGAGCGTCAGTTTTTGCCGTGAATTATCGAGGATTCGTATCACAATCGATTCTCCACCTGCAATTGGGATTGTCGAGATTCTAAAATCTACTTTTGGAAAAAATGGCAAACAGAATCGCCCATCTTGCCCCTTGCGTTTTTCGGAAATATCGAGCTTAGAAATCAGCTTTAGCTGTGAAGAAAGCGGCGCAAATAATGCAAAATCAAAGCAAAATCTTTCGATAAGACAACCATCGATACGCATGCGAATCGACGTATCATCTCTCGATTCAATATGCACATCACTTGCGCATAATCGCAACGCTTCTTCGAGTAATAATGCCACAAAACTTTGCAAAGTTGTGGAATCTTGGATTGGGGCTTTATGTTCCTCTAGTAATGCCGTTTGCAGCAACAATGCTTTTGCTTCGACACTCACCCATTCGAGCACAAATGCAAAAGATTGTGGCGAAGCAAAACAGAAAGAATATTCTTTAGTCCCAAAAATATTTTGGAGAGTATGGCGCATAAGTGGATTAAAAGGATTGAGCGAAGCAAAATGGATTTTAGCATCGTCAGTTTTCAGCGGCAGAGTTGAAAATTTTGTCGCATTAAAAACAGAAAAGGAACGCAACAAAGTTGCATCAATTTTTTCAGGCTGTAGCTCGATATAGGGCAATTTTGCAATCTGTGCAAGATTGCGCAAAACCTCATCAAGAGAACATTCTATGTCTTCAGGCTTCATCGAGCCATCGAGGCATTTTTTGTAACATTCTTCCCAATCAATATGTTTCATTGACTTTCCTCCATAGAATTGATATTATCAATAGGAACAATATAAGGCGTAATGACAATGACCATTTCTACGGTGTTTTGAATCTCTTGTTTATAAGAAAAAAGATAACTTAATAAAGGAATATCCATAAGAATAGGAATGCCTGAATATTCCATATTGGAATTTTTTCGGATTAATCCGCCAATCACAATTTTCTTGCCATTGCTCACATAAACAATAGACGAAAGCTGATTTGCACTTAGATTTGGTGGGGAATCCAATGCTTGTGCCGCATTTTGAATCTCGCGCCCTTTTAAACTCGTGATTGAAGGATTGATTTTTAGCATAAGATTATTTTCAAAAATAGAAGGCGTAATATCGAGCAAAACACCCGCAAAAACAGAGGGATATTCTGTATCTGTATTTGTATTTGTTGTCGTATTTGCACTGCTTTGAAATACCGTGTTTTTGCGGTAACGAATCACATCGCCCACACTTATCATAGCGGGCTGATTATTTAATGTAAGCAATTTAGGGTTGGATAATGTACTAACTTCACCATATTGACTTAAAAACTCTACAATTCTATTTAGAGTAATATTCTGTGGAAAAAGGTTGAGAGAATAGCTAAACTCTCCATTGCTTAACTGCATAAAGCCATTTTGTGTGCTATCTGTTTGTGGAATTGTGCTAAAATTTTGGAGCGAATAGAGTTGATTCCAATCGATTCCTGTTGTATGTGTATTATTATGAGTAATTGTCAAAATTGAAAGGTCAATCATGACTTGTCGCGTTAAAGAATCTTGCAAAATATCCAAATAATTTGTAACGCGTTCTAGTTGTGATTTTGTCCCTGTAACCGTGATTAATCCCGCAGCTTTATTGATAATAATATTTGATGTTCTTGCAGTTCCATTCGTATCTTGCGAGGCAACATGCATGGGCGACATTTCACCGGGACGATAGAGAATATGGTGCAATTCTGTTGCAATCGTGCTCCAAAAATTGAGTTTATCTTCTGTCGTAATATTGACTCCGGAACGACTTCCGCCACTCTTTTCAAAAATATCATGTTCGTTCCCACTATTTGCACGGTAACCCATGCCGCCATCGTTACGACTAATTGATACCTCTGTGCTGCTCACACCACTTCGTTCTGTTGCAACATAATGGATTTGAAAGACTTGCGTTTTTGTTCCAAAAATCCGCAATACAGAATCTTCTATTTCATAAAAAAGCCCATTTTCATGGAGCAAAACCTCCATGCTATCCTGAATGGGTATCTGCGAAAGATGGAGAATGGGAAAAATTTCTTTGATTCGTTGTGTAGAATAGGAATCCTTAACAACAATATTCATTTTGCACTCGAGACTCAATTTAACAAGAAGTTCTTCTAAGGAAACCTCACCATTACTGACAATACTAATGGGACATGCAATTGCAGTTGCCAGCAAAAATCCTAAAAACCATTTATTCATCACTTTTTCCTTGAAATGTCTATATTAATGCACACTTTCTGCTGCGCCCTTTCGAGCATCACGCCACATTTTTCGATTCCAATCAATCGAATCCCATTTTTATGTTCACCAACAACAAACCATTCTCCATTGATTTTTGCATGATTCAGCATAAAAGCCTGAACGACAATCGATGGATTCTCTGCTGTTTGTTGTGGAGTAGTCAAGACTTTTGGAAATTCAATCTTTGGCACAGACGTTCGAATGTGCGATGAGTTGTCCAAAAATCTTAGAATCGCATCTTCGTTGCGCCCAATTGTTTCAAATGTCTTGATAGGGTTACTAATTTTTAATTCATAATTTAATTCCTCGAGATTCTGTGTGTATGCAATCGAATCGACTTGCAAAAAGACAATGTTTCGCTCTAGCAAATTAATGAGCTCTAATAAAGATAACCATTCTGCATTTCCCTTGAGAATTAAACTATTCCCATCATTTGTTGTTTGAATCTCTTTAGGAATCCTATCCGTATCCACAATAATCTTGGAAATTTCGCCCAAAATATCCTGCCATATCCTGTGTGTTTGCTCAATCTCAACATAACTTTCTTGGATTTGTTCCGTCAAGATTTCTAATGCAACTTGCTTATTTTTGAAGTGTTGCAAATACGTTTCCTGCTCGATTACGCTTTGCCAATCTGCCTTGCGCAAATCGCTTAATCTATAAAAATCCTTTGTATATTCTTCTATCGTTGGAACAATAAATCTCCATGATAAAACACCCATACATAGTCCTGATAAAATAAAAATAATTGTTCGTTCACTCACGCTTTTTGCAGCCAAATAACGCTCAACTTGCTGCATGATTCCAAAGATAAAATGCAGAAACTTCATAGCACAATTCCAATATGAACAAGATAATATCCATTCAGTTTTTGCGTTTGATTGACAGAAATAGGTTTAGCATGGATTTGCTTCAATCGCTCCAGTACTGCAACAAGCATTCCATAATCAACAGCACTCAATTCAAACTGCAGAATCTTTGCGGCATAATCCATTTTTACTTTTTGGATATTCACGCCCCGCAAGATGTCAGGACTTGTAAAATCTAAGAGCATTTGACTTAAATATTGCATGTCAAAATGGTTGATTTCGTAGAGTTTGTGCCACAAAGAATCGTCAAGAGATTCTAGAGGAAAATCCGAATCTGCAAGGAGACTTTGGATATAGAATCTATCGACATCTACCCCACTTGTTTCGCTAAATTCTTGAGGTTCTTGCGTCTGATAATGCCAATATGCGTCCCAATATTCCCATAGAGGCATCGCCAAAACGGCAAAACAAACAAACGACATGCAAAGCATAAGTTTGCTAAAATTTACACATTCAATCTTTGAATCTTCAACCCAGCATATTTGTGGGTTTTGCTGCACAAATTCCATGCTTTTTTCATTACAAAAACAAGCCTCGATTAGTGCCAGCTCGATTCCGCTTGTAGCGCAAAAATCAACAATTGCATCATTTTGAATTGTGCTCAAAACATTCTGCGGAAAAAGCTGATGAAAATTGAGCACAGGAATCAGATTTGCAAGGATTGCGGCAATAGAATCGCCGGGCTTGAGCGCCTGAAAAAAATGCACTAATCCTTCAAAAAGGATAGCGACAAAATTGTCCTCTCCTGTCCAAACAACGAGTGTGGGCACATCGCTAGGCACAAGCGCTGGCAGAATCGCGACACAAGGGACAGCAACCAATGAGGCAAATGAATGCCTTTGGAGCTCCATAATCTCGTGGCGCAAAAGAGATTGTGGGTAGATATAGCCCACTTTTGGGCTTGGACGCGCAAAAAAATATTCCTCGCTACCATCGAGATTGAGTTGCAATAAAGCATGCGCAAAAGATTCTGAATCATTTTGTGTTTCATTCAAGTGTGCAACATAAAAAGACTCGGCAGGCATGATAGCGATTATGGGTGTAAAAAGCTTTATCTTTCGAATCTCTTTGGCATTTGTATCTAAAAACTTTTTTCGATGTGCCTCATAAAAAATAGGAGTCTTATGTTTCATTCCCGCCCTTTTGTTTATATATTATAACAAAAAGGCTGTGATGACAAAAAAATCAGCAAAAAATAGGCGACATAAAAGACAATGTATAGAAAATACTCATTGATACCATTCAGGCAAATGATTATTTAACTTTAATGGGCTTCATTTTAGAAATTGCTACAAGCGGGATTTTCTCCGCACCTTGGTCGCTCACGCCTTGCAACCAATATTGATTGTCATAAAAAAGAATGCCTTGTGGCACGAGACGTATTTTATATGTGTTGTTGGCAAGACAATAGGTAACCTTAAGCATAGGAGCAGAATCGGGAATGCGAGGTGTGCTTGGCTGTTGTTTGGATGCTTTTTGTGCAAGCGCAAAAATCTCATCGATTCGCGAAGCAAATTCTTCACCCATTTCTTGGCAGACTTCACGCACGACCTGCATAATCATTGCATCGCGACTTTGATGTTTTTCTTTTTGTGTGAGCTGAAAAGTACCATTGATTTTGATGACTCTATCGCCCAAACGTTGATAAATATCACGTTGCAAAGTACGTTCGCTGACGCCAAATTCTTCGCTCAATTCTTTAATTGATAAACTCTCCCCTTTATGCAACAACTCTAAAATGCGCCCTAGTCGTGCAAACTTTGCATTGTCCATTCACCCCTCCTTCATCAATCTTGCCTCGTATTTATCCAAAATGCAATATGGCTGATAGCTCAACTTTGCCTTGCGCAAGCCTTCAATCCCCAAATCTTCTTCACGATTGACAAACCGATAGCCGCTCCATTCATGTTTTAGAAAAAGCTGATTGATGACTTGATATGCGCCATGATAGCGAATATTTGCTTTTTCGATATGAATCACAGCAGTCTCTTTGTTGAGTGCCTCACCCAAACTAAAAGCAACAATCTCGCTGCCAACACGTACAATCCCACATGTAAAGCTTAAATCAGCAAAATGCGTAATAGCATTGCAGATTCCAATATGTTCGTTGCTCAAACTCTGCGTGGGAGAGAGGCTCGCAAACCAACGATTCCACGTGGCGAGCAACTCTTCTTGATTGCTTTCTGTGAGCGTTTCATAGCGATAATCAGGATAGTTTTCATAGAATTGGTTGACATGGTTTTTTTTCTTGTGAAATTTCCGCCCCCTAAGCTCAATGAGGCTATTTGTTTCATAGATATAATCCGAGCGGTCGCGGTTGTGTTCAAAGACAAAGCGCTCGGGCATGAGTGCCTCAAGCTCGGCTTTGTCCTTTTCTGAAAGAGAATGGATACAAAAGGGAATATTTTGTGATTGATAATGCGCAATCAGATTTTCGACTGCCTGCAATTTATCGCCACCACCGATAGGGAAAAAGACAAATGGGAACTGCTCGGGATAGGTTGTCTCGATACAGAGCGTGCCCGCGATTTCACAAAACCGAATCGTGCGCGAAAAATGCCATAGGTAAAGGTTTGTGAAAGATAAATCGGACACTTCTGGTGGATATTCTCGCAGATAGGACTCAACGAGCCCTCTATCTGCAAGGGTAAGGGGTTGGAATTGGTTCAAACTCTGCCTTTGTTAGATTACACAGGGTTACCACCGCCATAGGGATTCGTCTTGAGAAATTGTCGGACTTTCTTCATCTTGGCAATCTCATCTGCTTCGTGCTCACGCGCTTCTCCGAGAATGGTAACACTTTGTTCCAGATAATCATACAATTCTTGTGCTTCTTCTTTGCTGAGTCGTTCCAATGGCGGGAGCGCCTCAAAAGCTTGCAACACTTTTGCGGCGTCTCTCCCCGCAATGGCAATCTTAAACTGCGTTGCCCAACTCATCAGGATGCACCTCTCTCCAAGCTTCCAAAAGCCCGCGCACAACGCGCATGACAATGTCGATTTTTGTTGTATCGTTCTCAATATTCGCTTGTGTGAGCAGCTTGATTTGGTGGGTATAGAGCCCTGTGAGATAGTGGGCAACCTGCCCTCCTCTCTCATAATCAAGCGAGCTAATCAACTCGGCAAAAATATCAGTGATACGATTGATGAAGTGGATTTTTTTCTCGATATCCTCTTCCTCAATTCCCTGTTTTGCTGAAACAGCAAAGCGTAGAATCCCCTCATAAAGCATTTCGACCAGCTTTGCAGGAGATTCGACTGAAACAGCACTCTGTGCATACGAACCATAAGCATTTTTTCCTTTAAGCATTATCCACTCCTTGTGTCATTCGTTTCTAGCTCTTTGATGATGCATTAATCATCTGTTGCAATGTTTGCTGCGCTTGAGTCATTTTGCTAATCATCGCATCAAACGCATTCATACGATTTTTTGTCGCTTCCATACGTTGGTCAAGCCGCTCTTGCTGATTCTTCTTGTCCTCTTCCACGCGTTTATAGTCGTCTTTGAGACTCTGCTCATACGACTTGAGTGTCGAGCTTGAACCCGTAATCATCTTATTAATCGCATCGGAAAATTGTGTGAATAGCCCATCGATTGTCTTCTTTGTGCCACCAATGCGCTCAAACTCACCTTCAATCACTTTGCCATTCGCATCACGTTTCGCAATTTCAAAACCGCCGACGGTAAACTCGCCACCCTTGAAAAATGCAACCGCGAGTTCAGGGTCTTCTTTGAATTTCTCTTTCAAGACCTTCTCATCTATTTTGAGCTTACCATCATCATCGAAGCTAAAGCCATAGCTCGAAATACTCACGCTAACGCCCGAACCGGCAGTGAAATTAAGAATATTTTTGAGAATCGAACGAATACCCGTAATCGCGCTCTCGCCGTTGAGATTCCCTTTGACTTTTGTTTTTTCGTCATAACGAGTCTCTTCTTCAACCTTGGTGATGAGCTCATTGTATGCTTTGACAAACTCATCGATTCCCTTGAAAATATCATCATCATCGCGTGTGATACGAAGCACAGAATGGTCGGTGCCTGTGTGCTCTTTGGTGAGCTCCACGCTGATTCCATTCACAACATCATCCACCGTGTTGGTCGGGCGAGAAATCTCGATTCCATTCCAGCTAAACTTCGCGTCTTGAGCGCGCTGTACATTCGTAATACCCGCATCTTTCAAAAAGTTTGCTGCAGATGAATGGAAACCACCAGTGATTCCAAGCTTGCTGATGATGTCGGCATTCTCTTGACTCGTATTACTCGCATCAAAAATGATTTGCACATTGCCATTGCCTCTCGTATCATTCACAACGAGTCTGCCATCAACAGCCTTTGCTTGGACATCACCACCTCCGTTATTAATCGCATCGACAATTGCGGTGAGATTCTGCTCGGCTGTGTTGCTCGCACTTGTGATAGTCGAAAGGTCAAGCCGCACACCACCCACAGAAATCCAACCACCCACAGCACCGCCTTTGACGGTTGTGCTGCCGGTAAAGTCGTCTGTGCCAGCAGATGTTGTGCCTGCCTTAAGACCGAGCGCGTCAAGACCTGTGGGTTGAGCACCCGTAGGGAATTGCCCTTCGGCAATACTAAAATCCAATCCGCGACTATCGTTGATGATAAAGCTTTTGCCGTCATTGACAAGCCCGAGATTGAATGTGCCATCATCGAGCAAGCTTTTGAGGTCAGGGTCGGCGCTCATTGCGTCTTCAATCGCTTTGACAATCGCCGCAGCATTGTTTTGCGTTGTGCTGCTTGATGTGGTTTTGACGTCGATATTCAACGTTTTGTCATTACCGTTTGCGTCCTTAATCGTGAGGTCAAAGTTAGAATTCAGTCGCCCTCCGCGAACAAGTGAACTCGTCAAGGTATTGCCAAAATAAATGCGATTTGCCTCGCCTGTGTCTTTGGATTGAATCATGAGCTGATAGGGTTCGTTGCCCCCGGTTTTCATGATAATCCCCATCACAGCACCGTCCGTTGTGTCTGTGATTTTTTGGGCAACATCAGCCAAAGTCTCGCCGGCTTTGATGTCGATTTGATAATCCTTGCCATTGTGGTTAAACTTCAACGTTGTATTGGTCGTCGAAAATGTCGAATCACGGCTCTCATACTTTTTGCCAAGCTGTGTCAAATCGTTTTTAGCAAGCTGATGTACCTCAATGGTGATGTCTTGCGTAGGGATACCAGTACTAATTGTTGCGGAGATTCCATCGCCTGTGGTGGTCGCCTTGCGCTTATTATACGTATCACCATCGGTAAATTTCTTTACATTCGTCTTGAGCGTCTCAACAAGCGTCATAATCTCTGTGAGACTTGTTTGTTTGTCGAGGTTGGTTTGCATTTTTTTGGTGAGAGGCTCGATAATCGTTTCTTCTTGCACCTTTTTGAGGTTTTCAAAGAGTGTGTTGTCAAGGAAGCCGCTTCCAAGCCCCATTACTTGTTGTGTTGCCATAATTTCTCCTTAGATTTAGACTTCAGTGTCGAAAATTGCACTTTGCATCTCGCGAATCGCTACCATCAAGCGCATCGCCTCTTGGCTAGGAATCTGGCGCAAAACCTCGCCATTGTCGATTCTTTTCACCTCGACATACATGGCTTTGATGTCGTCATTATAGCCAAAGGACGCCGACAGATTGAGCGGGTTATACACCGCATTGAGCTTATCCACGAGCTCTGCAATTCTCTCCTTTGTGTCTTCTTCTACATCGGAAGTTTGTGAAAAACCTTGAGGGTTTGTCGCACTTTCTTCGACAAAACGACTCGAATCGACAGATGGTGTGCTACTGGGCATTTTGGGAACACTGGGTGTGGGGGTACTTGATGCAGCTGGCATTGGTGCAATGCTTGGTGCATAGTTGGTTGTGAGTGTTGTTTGGATTGATTCCATAATCTATCCTCCTTGATAGTTTATTATGCCATTATAACATATTCCCTACTATAATCGGCATAAGCCCATAAAAACTTGAGTGCTTTTTATTTTACGCTAATCAGTTCCAATGGGTCAAGATGTAGATTCTTCTGTGTAACCTCAAGCATGAGCTTATTCTCCACCCTGCCAATCACAAATCCACGCGAGACTTTCTTGCCCACACTCACGCCTGTTGCAATCTCATCAAGCTGTGCATAGATTGTATGCAGATTGTTGGCATGCTTGATAACAACAACCTTTTTGAGCAGCGGAACTTCTTTGGCAAAAATCACCTCGCCTGCGAGCACACTCTTGACTTTCGCATGCGATTCGAGCGGGATAAACGTCACCGATTCGCTGAATGTTTGGAGATTGTAGATGGGGTCATAATAGGGTCCAAATTTGCGCTCGATTTTGTATTTATCAAGTGGTGCAATCGTTTTTGTGCCCGTATATTTCGTTGTACGCACATTATGATATGAGCTACCCACCTGCCGCACGTCAATCTTTTGAATACTGCTCGTCTGCGAGGATTGCGACATATTCTTCTGCGCAAGTTCACGTTCCTTTTGGCGTGCATTCTTTTCGCGTTCCTCTTGTTTTTTGATATTCAATGTCTCAAGCAGCCGCTGCAGATTCTCACGTTCTTGCAAAATTTTATTGAGTTCACTATTATAGCGCTTGAGCTGGCTACTTAATCCAATCAAGGCTTCTTTGTGCTTCTTGCGTGCATCATCGAGCCCCTTTTGACGATTGTTCTCTGTCTCTATCAAATCCTTGATTGTTGCAATCTTGTCCTCAACCTGCTTGATTTGGTTCAAAATCTGATTCTGTTGCTCTGTGAGTGTGTTGATTTTCTGCTTTGAATCCGCACTAAGCACACTAAAAACATCTTGTTGTATCATCTCTTCAGGCGAGCTTAGGCTGTATTCCTCAAGCAAAATGACAAACGCAAGCTCTTCAGAGAGATAGCGCACAAGCTCGCTTTCGATTCCCTCACGTTGCGATTGCAAGGCGATATGTTCCTTGTCGAGCTTGCCAAGTTCCTCGACCTTTTGTTTCACAAGCGTTTTGTTGCGCGCCACGAGATTCGAGGAAGTCGAAATCTTTTTATCCAAATCTTGAATCTGTTTGTTGTATTTCTCAACTTCATTGCCAAGCTCTTCGAGGCGATTGTTCAATGCTTTTTCGCGTTGCAAACGTTCGCTTAGTCCTTGCGAAGTTTTCTCAATCTCTTTGTCAAAATTCTGTGCAAACAGCAGCGCAAAGAGAATCAAAAACCAAGCGAGCCTCATGCATTTTTCCTTTCTTTGGTAATCCTCGCAATCACGATAAACACCGAGAGATTCGCGATGAGCAGTGCGCAAAGCAATAGCATGATGAAGTCAAATTCGGGCATAAAGATGCTATCGCTCACGCCAATTTCATGCAGCAAGCTTGTAAGGAATGTTTGCATGCTAAGATAGAGGCTACCCAAACTCACGATGAGCGTAGCAACCACAGAATCCATCATTGCGAGCCGAAACAGCAAGCCATTGCGCAACCAACTTGGTGCGCCAAGAAGCATCATAATCTCGATTCGCTCGCTATGCTCAAAATACCAAATCTCGACTTGTTTTATCATCAACAAAACGCTGACGATACCAAGAATGGTTCCAAATAGCATGATTGTGCCCTTGAGAATCAATAATAAGCGATAGATTCGGTCATGCGCCTTGCTAAAGCTCTCCACGCGCTTGACATCTTTGACGTCTTTGAGCACATTAGTAATTTGCACAAGACGCGCTTGATTGGGGAATTGCGAAAGCATGATTGAATAATAATATGGCAGACTGCCCTTGAGGCGCTCGAGATTCTCTTCACTCACCTCGCCTTGAATCTTATTGATAATGCTCTCGGCATCGATGGGTTCTAGGGATTGAAACTCGCTTATGCGAAGCGCAATCTCATCACTCTTGAGCTCCCTGCCCGCAGCAATAATAATTGAATAGCTATTGCGCAATGTCAGCTCATAAGAATCTTGGATTCGCAAGATACTAAGCATGGCTTGCAGGCTAAAGAGAATCGCGAGTAGCGGAATGATAAGCGACAAATGCCGCTTAAGAGACTTCATAAATCCCCCCCTTGTCAATATGGAGCTGTCGACAGAGCATGCCCACCCCAAGATTCGGAATCTTATGCGCATGCGTTACCACAAGCACACAAATGCCGAGCTGCTCGTTTGCGCCCTTGAGCAGATTCCAAATAATGTCGCTCGATTGGTCATCGAGATTGCCCGTGGGCTCATCGGCAAGAATCATAATCGGATTATGCGCTAATGCGCGCGCCATCGCCACGCGCTGTTGTTCACCACCGCTTAGCTCAAGCGGATAATTATTTGCCTTATGCGAAAGCTTGATGTGGTTGAGCAGCTTCGCGGTTTGCGAGCGGCAAAGCTCCTTAGAATAGCCATTGATAATCATAGGAAGCATGATATTACGTTCCACATTCCAATCTTTGATGAGCTTATAATCCTGAAAAATAATCCCGATATGCCGCCGCAGCTCCTCAATGTCTTGTTCGTTTGGATTTTGCATATCGATTCCTAGAATCTCTAGCGCGCCACCATAAAGCGACATTCCACCATAAAGCGAACGCAATAACGTGCTTTTGCCGCTGCCGCTTGGTCCGCTGATAAACACAAACTCTTTTTCTCGAATCTGAAACGATGCGTTCTTGATAACGGGCTCTTCGCGCTTATAGCCCAAAAACAATTTCTCTGCTGCAATGATGACGTCCTTGCTCATTGTCTCCCTCCCTTAAGCCATTCATGCGCTAAAAGATTGGATTGAATCGGTAGCAATACGGGACAATAGAAGGCTTTTGCGCCATCGATGACCAAAAACACCGTCTGCGGATAGGCAACATTGCCAAGACAAAGCGAGACTATGAGGGCAGATTCTGTACGATAGAGTGCTGTAATAGCAAGCAAAATGCCGTCTTTGCAATGCCTGCTAGGCGTAAAGTCCGAGCTAAAGAGCTGCATAAGATATGCGACATCATTTGTCGTAAAGCCAAAACGCACGGAATCTCGCGGCGCGCATTCGTCCTCACATTCAAAAAGCAAATCCCAAATTTGCTTTTGCAACCGCAACCAACGCGACTCATATTTGCTCACAACATCAAGCGCGCGATTCTTGCCAATCTCGCAATGGCAGCTTGGCAACTGCAAAAGAAACTCGAGACTCTCGCAAAAATAACCCTCATCATCGGTGCGCAAATGGAGCTTGCCGCCCTTTTGCAAAACGCGCCCAACCTGCTCGCAAGAGTTTTGCGTCAAAACACGGCGATGACGTTTTGCCCATGGAATCGGAAAATGTAGCGCGATTTCGCTAAGGCAATTGCTCGGCAGGCATTCGAGCAGCGAGCGCGCATCTGCCTTGACAATCCAGAGATTGTGCAGATTCTGCAATTCCATTTGCCGCAACACTTGCTCGATTGAGGGGCGATGAATCTCGACACCTATGCAAAGAGTGTCGGGATTGTTTGCGGCGAGATTGAGGATTCTGCGCCCGCTGCCAAAGCCAATCTCAAGCCGCATATCCTTGCCCAGATTCTCTGCAACAAGCGCGCAAAGCTCGCGCACATCGAGCAGATGAGAACTCTGTATGCTTTTTGGCGCACGCGTTGCGAGGTTGTCGGCAAGCACAGAATCACAAAATGCCTGCCGACACACTGCCAAAGCTCCTTGCACAATGCTCGTTAATGTCGGGGCAGTCTGCTTGTGCGCCTTTAGGATAATCTTGCAATCCTTGCGATAGGCGATGAGAAAAAAGTCGATGTCATGGAATCGCACCCACAAAAGCTGCGAACAATCAGAAACATTGGCAAGGCAAGCAAGAAAGGTATAATCTCCTTGTGTGAAAGGATAGGACACTTTGGGCAAATTGGACAGCAGCAAATGTGGCATTACCGACCCTCGAGCGTAACACTCACCGTTTCGCTCGGCGAGCTTTGCAATCCAAATTTGTCAATCGCAATCACATTATAGAGATATTGTTCGCCCGGCGCGACTTCGTGGTCATAGAAATAGGTATAGGGAATGGAAATATAACGTTCCTTTTTACCAAAAAAACTACTCTGCTGCTTGTTGATTGTGTATTGCACACTTCGAGAATCCCCAGTCCAACGTAAAATCACCGAACCCTTTTCTGTGCCAATGCTTTGGATTGTCGGTGCGGCGGGCGCGGCGAGCGTGCCACCTTCAATCGGGCTTTTCTGCCTCTCGCTACGCAATCCGTCCTTGTCGATTGCGACAACATAATAACCATAGCGCACACCATCAATCTCGCTTTTGTCGGTGTAGCTCGTCTCTGTTGCGGCGACATTTGCAAGCACCTCGCTGCTGATTCCGCCTAGAATCGTGCGCGAGACTTCATAGCTTGCAATGTCGCTTTGTGGGCTTTTCTGCCAACGAATCGTGACCATTTTGGGCAAATCAAACGAGGCAAACACACCTTGCGGCATGGCAGGAATAGGCTTGGTGCGCGCACTCACGACAGGAGATGGCGCGCTGCGAATATCGCTCGCCGTGAAAGCAAACACGCGGTAGAAATATTCTGTCGAATCTTTGAGATTTGTGTCCAAATATTCCACCTGCAAGCGATTGGCAATGCGCGCAACTTCGACAAAGTCTTTGCCCTCTGCACGTTGGATAATATAGCCTTGTGTGCGCAAATCTTTGTGCGGACGCCACAGAATCTTGACTTTGCGCGGATAGTTGCCCACAGCTTGGACATGCGTGGGTGGCGCAAATGCTCGTGTGGTGATTTGCAAGGGTTGTGTCGCAACGCCTGCCGCACCATTTGCATTTTTCGTGGCGAAACGATAGAGATAGGTCGTGCTGGGCGCAAGAGGCGAATCGACATAGTGTGTCGTAAAGCGCGAATTGAGCGAATCGATGAGGGTATAGCCTTGTTCTGCAAGCGTCTTGCGGTAGATATTGTAGCCCGAAACTTCAGGGCGCTCTGCAAAACTCTTCCATTCAAACGCAACGCTATCAATATCAACCAAATATTGCACCTCGCCCATTTCGGGCAAAGTCAAATCACTCTGTGCCGCAGGCGTGCAGCCTTTCATCAAGAAGCCCAAAAGCAGCAATGATAGAGCCATGCTCCAAGACCTCATCTATCCTCTCCCTATCATAATTTTGCGAAAGGTATCTTAACATATCTAAGAAAAGAGGCGCTTTAAGAATCAAACTTTCTTGTGTTTTTGGGTGTGTGAGATAGAGCATATAGGCATGCAGCATGATTCTGCCCTCATAGCTCCCACGATAGCCATAGAGCCTATCACCCAAAATATGCCGCCCGAGATTCTCAAGATGACAACGAATCTGATGCGTGCGCCCCGTTTTGAGCTTGGCGGCAATAAGCGCAGAATCGCCGCGCTTTGATGGGGCGAGGTTGGCAAACAAGCTTTGCGAAAAGCGTCCCTTGCCTTGCGGCACTTTACCCATTTTGAGTCGATTGTGCGCTGAACGCGCCATATCACATGCAAAAATCGTATCCTCGCGCAATTCCCTATCGACAATCGCGAGATAATAGCGCCCAAGCTCGCGGCTTTGCAGCTGCGCGCTTAGCGCACTATGTGTGGCATTGTCTTTGGCAATCACAATCGCGCCGCTTGTTTGTTTATCGAGCCTGTGCACGATTCCATGCCGATTGTCCCCCGCAAGAGTCGAGAGGCAGTAGCCCTTTTGAGTGAGCCAGTCGCAAAGTGTCGGTTCGCGCACGCTCGGTGCGCCATGCACAACGAGCATGGGCGGCTTGTTTAGCACAAGCAGGCAATCGTCCTCATAGAGAATCGGCACATCAAACGCGACTTCTTGCGTTTGCTGCTCTTCTGCTTGCTTGTTGCAAACATGCAACACCTCGCCGCCGCAAAGTTTCCACGAGGCGTTGTGCGCGATTCCATTCACCGTAACAGCGCCTGCTTTGAGCAATTGCGCCGCCTGATTGCGGCTCGTGCCAAGCAGCGCAGCAAGGACGGAATCGAGCCGCCCTGCGCGCGTATTGTGGAATGTCTCTCGCATGATATTCCTTATTTCTGCACATTATAGCGCAAGGATTATAGAATCACAAAAGCGAATGATTGCTGTTTGTTCAAATCGGAATGCGATTTTAACCGCACACAATCCAATCATGAGTGCAACCAAAGTCGCACCTCCGATGAATGTCATTGCGAGTAGAATTGGCGGGAGGTGCG
>CAMWUR010000021.1 GCA_947177485.1 uncultured Helicobacter sp. | reverse complement strand
TTTTCTCCAGCCCCTGGCAAACCACACAGCCGGGTGGGCCCACACCGGGGCTCCCGGGGGGGTCGCGCTCACAACAACACACAAAACACCCCCCCCCCCCCGCTCATTGTGGTTGCGCTAAGTTCAGCAACCACACGTTCAAAATGTACAAAGCGGCGATAGTGGTTATCGTGGATAAATGCGTCTTCTTCGCCTTCTACTGGCTCGCCTTTGCCATAGAGCGCATTTTTTGTCCCGCGCGTTTCGATTGCAAAGATTCCACCGTCTTTGAGCAAGGCAAGTGTGGCGCGAAAGACGCGGGTTTGCGCCTCTGCGTCTATTGAATGCAAAGTGAAACGTGAATAGACACAATCAAAGCTTGATTGCGCGAAGTCGAAGCTTTCAAGCGCTGTAAAATCGCCCGCGACAAAGCGGAGATTCGTGTTTTGCGCGTAATGCGCGTTGAGGTAGGCAATCTCGCTGCTGGCTTGGTCGATGGCGCACACGTGCATGCCGTTCTTGGCAAAAAACAGCGCATCGCGCCCATCGCCACAACCGAGCTCAAGAAGTGCTGCTCCACGCGGAATCTGCTCGCACACAAACGCAGCAAAGCGCGATTCGCGCTGGGGAGCGGCGTGGGATTTGTAGTAGTTTTCCCAATAGGTTTTGTAGGACATGTTTTACCTCATCTTTCTTTAGCAATTGCTTTCATTGTGGAATAGCTTTTTGTAGATTTTCCCAAATTGAGCCCCATAGCCTGTTTTTATTTTGAGAGATTTAATTTTTGCTAGGCTTTCTTTAAATTTTTTCGTATCTAAACCAAAAAAAGTCTCTGTTTCTACAAACCTTGTGTGAAAGGCTCTTGTTTCTCGTGGATTCTTAAAGACAACAAAGAGATTAAAAGTAAAATTATCTGTATTAATATTTTGAGAGATAAAAATTTCTCTTAATTGAGCAATTCCATATATAAATTTTTCCCTAATATCATCGCTATCAATGTCGCTATATTTTTGATTCTTAAACTCGACACAATAGACGCTAGAAGTTTCATGGTGAAAATACAGCGTGTCAAAAGATTTGTTGGCTTTACATTTTGATTTTTGCGCTTTTGTTTGTGTGTATTTGTCAAAATTAATGACTCTTTCTTGGCTTTGGCAGAGATATTTTTTGTTTGTTAAATCATAGCTTGTGTCCTGCAAAGTCGATTCATAGGGTTCAAAAATTCCCTTCAAAACACCTAAATCAGCCATGTTTTCTATTCCTCTTCTTCATCTAATATTTCGTCCAAAGAGATAAAAGACTGATTCAGTTTTTTATATATCTTTTCCAAAGTCGCACTATTGTCATTATCGATTTGCTCAACTTTGCCACTATCTGCCAAATAGAAATTTGTATTAATTGCGTACTTTTTTCCATATTTATGCAACGCTTCGAGCATATAGGGGCTATGCGTATTCACCATAATGCAAACGTGGTTTTGCACAAGTCGCGCAAGAATCTCGGCAAACTTCACCTGCCATGTGGCGTGGAGATGATTTTCGGGTTCATCGAAGATAGTAAAGCTGTTTTCGGTCATATAATCATTTTGAATCAACATTTGTAATATGCCAAAACTTTTAATTCCTGTTGCTGTATTCATTATTGACACTTGAAAGTCTGATTCGGGTTTGTAGAATACGTATTTACCTTGTTTCTTAATAAAAAAACCACTCATAATTTCTTGAACATACTCTTTGATTTCTTGAATGCTTCCTCTTATCAAACATGGACGTTCTATGGATATTTTTCTATATAAATCCCACAGAATATAAGGATATTTAAAGTCAAATTCATTTTGATTGCTTTGATAAAACCTATTTTCAACCTCTAATACCGCAACAGACGAAAAAAAGTTATATAAATCCCAAATCAAAGGACTTGGTACAAAAGTACAATCAGAAAATCTGCTACTGAATCCTCTATCAAAGCTAATACATTCATTTTCTACAATTGTTACTTTATAAAATTCATCCCTATTGACTTCAAGATTCAAATAACCCTTTTCAGTCATTTGATTATCAAAAAGCAAATCAATCAAACGATTAAAAGATTGTTTGGCATGTTTAGGAGATGTTTTCTCTACAAAAGTATTTTCTGCTTTAATCAAAGCCATCAGCGCCTTGCCAACGGTGCTCTTGCCCTCGTCATTCTCGCCAGCGATGACGCTCAAGCCGCCGATGTCAACCTGCGCTTTCTTCAGCATTCCTATATTTTCAAGTGTCAGAACAATACTGCCCTTCTCCACTCTCGCTCCTAATGGCAAAATACAAACCAAACATGCCATGAGCAAAGCGGCGATTCTCAATCGCAACATCACATGGCAAACTAGGGGCGCAACCGCCCAACGCGAGAAACAATGGCACAAGTTCTATCTTGCTTGCTCTCTCGCTTGATGTCTTGCAAATCGCCTGTGCGCCAAAGCCACAGCAATTACGACAATACGCAAAGATTCATATTCTACCACAAATTGCGGATAATGTCAATGCGATGTTGCGCTAATGCACATCAAACCCCGCGTCAGCGATGGCGTCTTTAATCGCCTGCTCGCTTGCGGGCGCGTCAAAGGCAACGCGCACCTTTTGCGCTTTCAAATCAACATCAATCTGGCTGATTCCCTCGAGTTCGCCTACGAATCGTTCGATTTTATCGACACATTTTTGGCAGTGCATTCCTGCGACATTGATTTCTGTTTGCATGGTAAATCCTTTCTATTAAATTTTGAATCGAAAACGGCGCAACCGCTGCGCGTTCGCCACCACGCTAAGACTGCTTAGGCACATCGCGGCGGCAGCTAGCATGGGATTAAATGCGATTCCAAACGGCAGCAACACGCCGCATGCAATCGGGATACTCAAGGCATTATAGCAAAATGCCCAAAACAGATTCTGCTTGATGTTGCGTGCAATCGCCTTGCCAAGCGCAATTGCATAGCCCACGTTGCGAATGTCATCGTTGCAGATAATCACATCGGCGCTTTGATAGCTCACATCGCTTGCACCCACAAAGCTCACAGAAGCCGTGCTAGCAGCGAGTGCGGCGGCGTCATTGACGCCATCGCCAACCATCATCACATGTCTGCCCTGCCCAACGAGCTCTTGCACGACTTGGAGCTTGTCCTCTGGCTTTGCTCCCGCGAGATATGCGACATTGCCGAGCTGCTCGGCGATTTTGCGCACATTGTGTTCGGAATCACCGCTTAGAATCTGCACGTTAATTCCCTGCGCTTTGAGCCAATCGACAAGCTCTGTCGCACCCTCTTTGAGATTGTCAAACAAGACAATCTTTCCGAGAATCTTTCCTTCACGCGCGAGATAAACGACAATCCCTGCCGCGTCATCATTTGTCATCTCTTCTGTCGCGCCCACAAACGCGGCATTACCGAGCCGATAGCTCTGCGCGTCAATGCTTGCCGTGATTCCATACCCCGCCTCGCTATGGCTTGCGCTCACCTCAAAAAGCGCGATTCCTCGCTCTTTTGCCGTGTGCACAATCGCTTGGGCAATCAGATGTTCGCTCGTTTGCTCGATACTCGCCATGAGCGCCAAAAGTTCGTCTGCGCTGCAAGCCATTGGGACAATCTGCACAATCTCAAGTGTTTTGTTGGTGAGCGTGCCCGTTTTGTCGAACAACACAGAATCAATCGTGCGTGCGTCTTCCATTGTTTGTGCGCTTTTGAAAAACAGCGCGCGACTGCTTGCGAGCGAACCGCCAATCAGCACAGACATCGGCGTGGCGAGCCCGAGCGCGCATGGGCAGCTCACAACGAGCACACTCACGGCGATTTCAAAACCTGTTGCAAAATCGGCAAGGAATGTCCACACAATGCCCGCAACAACAGCAATGACGATAATGGTCGGCACAAAGATTGCGGCGATTTTGTCGGCAATCTGCGTGAGCTTGGTCTTGGAAAGCGCCGCTTGCTCGATAAGCGCAACGATTGCCTGAAGGCTGCTCTGCGCGCTTGTGCTGCTTGCTTGCATGATAAAGCTCGTGTTGGTGTTGAGGCTGCCTGCATAGAGTTTCTCGCCCTGCGTTCTGCCCACAGGCAGCACCTCGCCCGTGAGCATCGACTCATCGACATTGGCGATTCCGTCAAAGACGATTCCGTCAACAGGAATGCGCGAGCCGGGCAGAATGCGCAAGAGATTGCCCACAGCAATGGCGTCTGTGGCGATTTTCTCTTCGATTCCGTCTCGCAAACGAATCGCCTCTTTGGGCTGTTCGGAGAGTAATGCACTTAGCCCACTTTGGGCGTCTGCTTTGGCACGTTCTTCGATGCTTTTGCCCACCAACACGAGACACAAAATCACGGCGATACTCTCGAAATAGAGATGTGCGCTACCAAAAAGAGTGAGACTATACAGAAATGATGCGCTCGTGCTTAGGGCAATCAAGGATTCCATATTTGGAACGCCCGCAAACAACGAGGCAAAACCTTGCGTGTAGAATCGCCGCCCAAGAAACATGATGACAAGTGTCAAAAAAAGCTGGCATGTATGGTTGGCAACAAGCCCTAAGGGCTGGGGCAAGCCCAACATCGCGCCCATAGACAGATACAGCACCGCGAGCGTGAGCAGCGCGACAACAGCGAGGGTGCGGCGAGATGTCGCGGGGACGTTTGTGGGGGTGGGGTTGAGAATGGGTGTGTAGCCGAGCTTGCGAATCTGCGCAAAGATGGTCTCCATATCTGCCTTGGTGTCGTCAAATACGATTGTGGCGCTTTTGGCAGGGAGATTGACATGGATTTCTTGCACGAAATCCTTGCGCGAAAGCGAACGTTCAATCCCTCCCGAACACGCCGTGCACGTCATGCCTTCGATAAAAAATTTCTGCGTTTTCACCGCGATTCCTTGCTGCAAAATATTTTTGCTTTTAGCACAAAAAAGTTAATCGTGCAACAATGCCTTTTCAAGCTCGCTTGCAACCTCGGCAGAGATTGTGGATTCTTCTTTGATATTGAAAATCTCTTGGATTTTTTGGCGGCTCTTGGTAATCGTCCGAAACTCGACACGGCGCGAGAGTGCGTCTGTTTCGAGCGGCTTGGCAAACGATAAGCCGTTGGCGCGGAGCACAGAAATCAGCCAATCGCGCTCACGTACATCGGGCAGGTTGAAGCAATATTGCAATACAGAAAATGCCCGTGCTTGCGAAAGCGAGGCGTTTTCGAGATAACGTTCAACGAGGTCGTGCGAGGATTTCCATTCACTCGATGTGTGCCCTTCGATGCGAATCTCCTCGATACTCTCGCGATATTTCGGGCTCGAGAGAATCGCGATATAGCGCGGAAAAAACGAATCGAGCACCTTTTTAAACCGCTGCTGAATCGCGCCCTCGCCTGTGGCAAACAGCACATCAGGTTCTTTGAACCGAATCGTGTTCCCCGAATCAATCTCGGCATTCCACATCTTCAAATCATCGCCAAATTCTCTGATGAGGTCATGATAAAGTGCGAATTCAATGTCATAATACCCCTCGGCAATCGCGCTCATCTTGTCGCTCACGGCGCGCAATTCCTCGTTGCTTTTGCGCAATTCTTCTTGGTTGTGCTCTGAAATCAGCATATACGAGACCGTGATGAGCAGGAAAATCATCATGAGCCCCGCCATCATATCCGAAATGCTAATCCACTCGCTATCCCTTTGCATGTCTAGCCCCTATGCGAGCCCATGAACTCGCTGATTCGGCGCAAGAACCATTCATAATCGCCCTTGAAACCTTCAGTGAGCTTGCTCATCGAGCCATCGAGCGCTTGCAAGGAATCGTAAAGATTGCTGCTGATTTTCTGCGTTTCTGTCAGTTGATTCTCCAAATGCGCATTCACATTGTCGATAATCGCGCGCACTTCTTCTTTGTTGTTCAAGATACTTTGATTTGCCGCAATCAGGTTTGCCGCAATGCCTTTTTGGAGATTCTCAATCTCACTTAGAATCTGCATGCTCGCGTCTTTGGGGATATTCACACTCTCGCTCATGAGCGCCTTGAACTGCGTCAAATATTCCTGCGCAATGCGCTCGAGCGAGTGGTGCGAGGTTTCTTGCAAGACGACAATCTTGCTCGAAATCTGCTCGATGTTGGATTCGAGCACGGCAAGAGACGCGCTATTGTATTCCTCCGCGCCGTGTTTGAGGTCGCTCACAACATCGCCCAGCAGGTTGCGCAAACTCTCCTTAATCTCGCTAATGCCGCTGTTGAGTCCGTCATTGAGTGTTTTGAGATTGCCTGCAAGACTGCCCACAAGGGCTTGAAAGTTTTGCGAAATCGCACCGATTGCTTGCTTTTGCTCCTTTTGCCAATCATTGAGCGATTGAGTGAAAAATTCCTTAGTTTGGTTGCCAATTCCTTCCAAAAACACGCGATTCTGCTTGACCATCGCGTTTGCACCAGCCGTCATGCCCTCTTTCGTCAGATTTGTCATCTTCAGCATCTCTTCGCGCATTACTTGTAGTGTTTGTGTCATATCCTCACGCACTTTGCTGCTTAGAGTACGCACTTCATTGCTCATCTGCTCGATTGCACCCATCACATCGCCCGTGAGGCGCGCCACATTGTTTTGCAGCTGCTCGCTATGCATGCCGAGCAACTGCTCGATTTTTTGGCTGCGCTGTTCCATCACATTTTGACTTTTTTGCAGCGAATCTTCGAGTAATGCGCTGTTTTGCTCCGCGACTGTTTGCAGTTTGCTATGGAGCTGCGTGAGGCTTTGCTCGCCTGTACTTGCAAGCGTTGCGAGCTTGCCTTGAATCGCGTTGCTTTGTTGTGTCATCGTTTGCGCAAATTGCTCGCTGTCTTGGTGAATCTGCTGCGCTGCGTTGTGGTAGATTCCGATAATCTCGCTGTTGAGATTTGCGCTAAAGTTTTTGACATTGTCGCCAAACATCACAAAGCTTTCTTTGAGCGCATCGCTATTGCTCGCGATATGGTTTTTGAGAATCTCGCTATGCGTGATGAGATTCTGCGTGAGATGTTGGATTGTCGCTGTCGAGTTGTCACCAAATTGCTTGATTCGGCGGACGAGGTCGTCCTCGGATTCTTTGAAACTCTGCTGCAGACTGCTCGCAAGGTTGCCAATTTTTTGTGCCGATTCGTCAAAGAGTGTGCGCACATTGAGCAATGATTCTCTTGCGTCATCGCCCAGCGCGGCAATGCCACTAAGGTGCGTGCGCAATTGCTCGGCACTCTCTTGAGATGATGACAAAAACTCCTTGAGGTCGGCATAGAACTCCATCACCTCGCGATTGCGCGCGGCAACCTGCTCAATCGCGCTGACGCTTTGGGCAAAGCTTTGTTCCATTTGCCGCAATGATTCTTGGGTTTTGTCGAGCGTCCCCTGATAATCGCGCTGCCACACGACCATTGCACCCACAGCGTTGTTGAGCTCGACAAAATTTTGCCCAAACTGCTCGTTTAGGTTTTTATTAAAATCACGAATCACACCAGCAAGAGCCTCGATAAGCCCCTCACTCGCGCCTTTAGCAAGCTTTTCGAGCGCTG
Organism: uncultured Helicobacter sp.; assembly: GCA_947177485.1. GTDB lineage: Bacteria > Campylobacterota > Campylobacteria > Campylobacterales > Helicobacteraceae > NHYN01. Next base: position 28,337 of record CAMWUR010000021.1, on the reverse strand, counting down.
CTGCAAGGCTTGTCTCAATCCCTGCAAAGCCTTGTTGCAAGAGATGTTGCGTAGCAGTAAAGCGCTCGTTCTCGGCGCGCTGCTCGCTTTCGCGCGCTTTTTCATGTCTAGCAAAACTTTCTTGCAAAAAATTATGCATTCTCGAGACATTCTTGAGCTCCTCGAGATGTTCGAGCATTTCAAGCTTTTGGAGCTGCGCGTTGAGATATTCTGTCCCACTCTTTGGTGTAGACATTTTTTTGCGTCCCTTTTGGGCGATATTGAGCGCAATCGCAATGCCCATTCCGACAATCGAGGTATAGAACGCCACCTTGAGCCCATCGAGCAAGAGCGGAATCGAATCTGTTACTTTGGTCGTGTCGAAGCCTAACAATCCGACAAAAATTCCAACAAATGTCCCCAGCACACCTGTGCTCATAATCACCGACTTGAAATCTTTGTGGTTTTGCGAGCCAAAACTGCGCCAATCAAGCCATGCTAAAAAAAACATGATGAGCGTAAAGAGCACGTTTAAAATCAAGCCAAATTCGGTTGGGAACATCATTTTTCCTTAGCGTCTGCGCCGACTAGATGTACGTGGTTTGCGTTCTTTGAGCCAATCGGGGCGCTGAATTTGTGGACGTTTTTGCGCAACGTATTTGAGATAGACACGGATTGTGAGCATAATCACCCCAAATGTTACAAATGCCGAAATGATTGTTTCAAGTTGATAATTTCCACTAAAACCTAAGCCCATGAGGAACTCCTTATTGTTTTGTTTCTGTGATGATACTCAAATTGCTCATCTGCAGATTTTGCAACATGCCAAGCAATGTAACAAACTCTTGCAACCTGCTTTGTGAATCGCCAAGAATATGAATCGGCGCATTTTTATCGATTGTTGCGAGTTTGCTTGCAACCTCATCAAACCCAATCGCTTGCCCTTCAAAGAGCAATTGCCCGTCTTTGGTGATGCTAAAACTCAAGGCTGCCGTGCCACTTGGTGCTGCATTATCAGCGCTTGATTGCGGCAAAGTGAGCGCATCAGTGCGCACAAATGTTGCCTCCATAAGCACAATCACGAGCAAAACCAACATAATGTCAATGAACGGAATAATGTTGATTCCCTCGATTTTTTTAAGCCTCATGGCAATTCTCCCAGCGAATCACAATCACCTCACCTTTGCGCAACAAAAGGTTGTAGCAAAAAAGCGAAGGAATCGCGACAAGCAGCCCAAATGCCGTCGCCTTGAGCGCAAGCGCTAAACCGACCATGATTGTTTGAGCATCGCTCGCACCGCCCTTGCTGCCAATGTCGACAAACGTGAGCATGATTCCAAACACCGTGCCCAAAAGCCCGACATAAGGCGCGTTTGAAGCGATTGTCGCAAGAAGTGTGAGATTGCGCGAAAGCTCGAGCTCAAGGTGATTCTTGTGCTTGTAGAGCTGCAAAACTTCAGGGCGAAGCGAGGCATAGAAAAATAAACGTTCGAATACGATTCCAAGCGACACAACGCTCATAAGCCCCAAAAGTCCCAAAACACCATAGTCAACAATCTCTCGCAAATAGTTTTCCATTATGCACCTTCTACTATCGCCTATCGCGCCTTGCAAAGTTTGAAATGACTGACGTGTCTCTATTGCGCTTTTCCTTGCGCTTGGCATAGCGCAAAACCATAAAGACAAACCCCAATGTTACACCCAATGCAAAAACCAATGCAAAATAATCCAAATCCTCCATAGCCTCTCCTTAAGTTTTCCCTTAGTATTTTAATGCAGCTTTTGCCTCTCTATCGGCAATACGTTTCTTGATTGTTTCGCGCTTATCATGCATTGCCTTGCCCTGCGCGAGGGCGATTTCGAGCTTCGCTCGGTTTTTGGTATTGAAGTAGATAGAGAGCGCTACAATCGTGCGCCCTTGTGTACTTGTCTCGCCAAGCAGTTTGTGAATCTGCCGCTTGTGGGCGAGCAAGCGGCGCGCACGGGTCTCGTCAGGCTTATTATAAGCATTGGTTGTGGCAAGCGCACTGATATGAGCGCCAAGCAGAAAAAGCTCGCCCTTAATCACGCGCACGAAGCTGTCTTTGAGATTCACGCGCCCCGCGCGCAATGCCTTGACCTCGCTACCCACAAGCTCGATTCCCACTTCGAGCTTTTCGAGAATAAAAAAATCATAATGCGCTTTTTTGTTGTTCGCAACAAGAATCTTGCCTCGCTTTTTGGGTGTTGGTTTGGGCGTATCTTTCGCATACAGCGGGTTTTGTTTCATTGTTTGAGCCTAAAAAAGCTGCTGCCGCTGCCGCTTAGAAACCAGCCGTCTTGCGCGTATTCACGCAAAGCAGGATAGAGCACAAACGCGCTTTGTGCTAAATCGTTGCATTCAAGCAGACTATGCGCATGCAAAATCTCGACACTCATGCACTCGCCCCATTGGAGATATTTGGGCAAAAAGGGGTTATGGGGCAGAATCTCGCGGCTATAATGCGCATAGACATCGGGCGTGGAGCAGAAAATGGGGGGCGTCAAAACCTCAAATTGGGGGGTGTCTTCAGCAAAGTTCTGCACACATTCTCCGATTCCACTGACATTCGCGCTCATGCCCTCATGCATGAAAAACGACACATCACTCCCCACAGACGCAGCAATGGCTTGCAACACATTTGGTTCAAGCGACAGAGACAGCGCACGCACCGCAAGCTGCAAAAAACACGCGGCATTCGAGCTCCCCCCACCAAGTCCACTGCCGAGAGGGATTTTTTTTTCCACCACAATTGTGGTGCTTGCAAGCTGGCTTTTTTGTGCATCATTCAAATGTGGCATTAGTGCACGACAGGCTTTGTGGATTGTGCTATCCTCTGCTAGGGCTTGAGTTTGTTCATGGCTCAAAAATGGAGCACAAAACTTGACGGCAAAGCCAGAAGATCGGGGCTGTTGCTCCCAAGACAATGTATCAAACAGCGAAGAAACCTTGCAAAAGCGCGAAAAAAGCGTGTGATACCCCCCTTTTTTGCCCGTTATTTTAAAAAAAACATTCACCTTCGCAAAGGAATCTTGCTGCATTATGTGTCCTTTTTGCCCTCAAGATTCCTAAGACTTTTCATCGATACATTGGGTGCAACATCTTTGTGTGGCAATACCTTACGTAGCGCGTCTAAGCCCTTTTTCTCAACATCTTTCACGATGGATTCTTTGTTTTTGTTTGCGACTAATTCTTTGAGTTCTTCGCGCAAAATGACATATCGTGGAGGTGCTTCAAACCCCAACTTCACCGTTCCGCGGTCGATAGAAACAACCTTGATAACAATCTCATCACCTATAACAATACTCTCGTCTTCTTTACGCGCCAAAATCAACATTTTTTATCCTATTGACCAGATATTTCACATCTGTTTCTCCTGTCTCTATTATAGAGAAAAAATCTTCAAAATTCACTATAAAACGACCATTGCCCTTGAATTTTATCATATCTTTATTTAGCTTCTTGCCTTGATAGAAATGCTCACGCAAAGACGGGAGACACAAAACAGGATATGCAAGCATTTTGTGCATATCGAGCTCCACAAGGCGAATCTGTTTGGAATCGCATGCAAATGTGCTGTTTTGCTTCGCAAAGGCATTGCATGTGTCGAATCCAAAAAATCCCTCGCGCACACGTTCCAAGCTGCATAATGCACCACAAACACCAAGCCGCTGTGCAATCATTTCGCCAATGGAACGTACATAAGCGCCCTTGCTCACGCTTACAGAGAAGTTCACAAACGGGTGATTGTAGTGCAACAACGTGCTATTGAAAATTTCCATCTTCGATGGCGCGAGAGCGACATCATGCCCCAAACGAGCCAACGTGTATGCACGTTTACCGCCGATTCGCTTTGCACAAAAGCGCGGCGGTGTGTAGACATGCACTCCGCACAAAGACTCGACCACCTCGCGCACAAAAGCGCCCGATTGCGGCGGAATCACCGCAACTGAACGCACATTCTCAATGTCAAGAGATTCACTTTGAAGCCCGAGCCACAATGTTGCGACATATCGTTTCTGCGACAACGGCAGATGGGGCAAAAGCTTGGTGTAGCTCCCTGTTGCGATGAGCAGCACGCCTTTGGCAAAAGGGTCGAGCGTCCCGCTAAACCCTGCCTTTGTGCAGCGCAAGACACGTTTGAATCGATTCAAAAATGCGTTCGAGCACACAGATGGCGGCTTGTAGGCGAGGAAGATTCTATCCTCGGCGCTCATCTCTATCTTTGCACTATTTGATAGCCTGCTTTGCAGCTTCAACAACTTTGGCAAAATTTTCGGGCTCGTTCATCGCCATATCTGCTAGAATCTTGCGGTCAAGCTCAATCTTGGCGAGCTTGAGCCCATGCATAAAGCGCGAATAGCTGATATTGTTGATACGGCAAGCAGCGTTGATTCGCACAATCCAAAGACGGCGAAAATCACGTTTTTTACGTTTGCGGTCGCGGAACGCATAGCACAGGCTACGTTCAAGCTGTTCTTTTGCCTTACGAAAATGTTTGCGGCGCCCGCTATAAAAGCCTCGGGCGAGTTTGAGAATCTTTTTGTGTCGTCTGCGTCTGACAACGCCTGTTTTGACTCGAGACATCGTTTTTCCTTTACCTTAGAGTTTGTCGGTGTAGCCTATCGCTACTTTCCCTATCGCTAGGGGGTTGATGTTATGCCATACAAAGCAGTTTTTTGACTTGTGCAACATTGGTTTCATGCACATACTTCGGTGCGTTTAGATTCGCTTTACGTTGGGGCGATTTTTTGGTAAGAATATGATTTTTAAAGGCAGATTTGCATTTAATCAGATTCTTTTTGAGTTTGAATCGCTTCGCTGCACCGCGATTGGTCTTCATCTTTGGCATTATTCCTCCTTCACAAAATAAAGGCGCATTATAGCATAAAAAATGTGTTTATGCGTATCCAACCAAAAAGCGCCAATACCATAAATAATACCACCATTTGCATGGCTTTGGTGTGGGCTTTGTGGCGCGACTTTGTGTCGAAAGAAATGTCCAAGTAAAATTCAAAAAACTGCGCGAATAGCCATGTTCTGCGCCATAATCATAGAGTTCTTGCTTTTTGCGCTCCAGTAGCGCATAGTTGGGGCTTTGGCGGTCGCGTTTGAGGTTGTGGTATGATTTTTCGCGGTTCACATTTCGCTCAATCGCGCGATATTTTGCGGGCAAATAACGCATTGCACAGCCGTGGCGGCGCATGATAAACACAAAATGATTATCCTCGCGCCCATAATACCCGCTAAAATTTTCATCATAGCCAAAAAAGCGCATGAACCGCGCACGGCTCAAGAAGAACATATTAACATGCCCGGGGCGGCGGTTGCCCTCGCTATCACTTAGATAAATTTTATAAAAAAACCGCCCACACGGAGGTGCAAAAGCCATATAGCGCATTGTGTCTTCGCAAAGCGCATAATCCAAATCAACAAGCACAATCGAATCGCTATGCGCATATAAAGCGCCGAGATTCCGCGCGCCTGCTTGATTCCATGCGATATTTTCATTAATTTTAATCCAACGCAAATTGAGATTGAAATGTGGAATCTCATAGACGATAGGCGAGCCATCATCGACAATCACAAACTCGACACAATCGAGCAAATCTGGTGCAAAGGTTTCATATTTACGCAATAACAGCACGACAGAATCGATATTGTTTTGGTCGCAATAAAAATGCGTGATATAACTTAGGCGAATATGCGAAAAGTCATCAGAGGACGCCGTTCTCTCCACATTTTCCCCTTGATTGCCTGTTTATTTCTTGGGTTTTGGAATCACCGTCATATTGACATAGCGCCCTTCGACTTTTGGCTCTTTGCTCATCACACCAACATCTTCGACAAGCGCCCACACACGTTCAAGAACCTCGACACCCGCCTGTGGCGAACTCACCTCACGTCCTTTGAGAAAAACGCGAAATTGCACATGTTTATCGTCTTGTAAAAACTCGCGTGCATGCTTGACTTTGTAGCTAATGTCATTTGCAGCAATTTTCACCGAGAGTTTGATTTCTTTGATTTCAATCTGACGTTGTTTCTTTTTTGCTTCTTTTTGCTTTTTTTCTTGCTGATAGCGGAATTTATTGTAATCCATTACCTTGCACACAGGTGGATTGGCATTGGGTGCAATCAGCACCAAATCCATTCCCTCATTTTGAGCAATCTTGAGAGCCTCGCTTGAAGAAATCAGCCCATATTGTTGCCCATCATCACCCAAACACCGCACTTCTTTAAAACGAATCTGCTCGTTTAAAAGTGTCTCATTATTTTTACTCAAAAGCAAACCTCATTCATTTTCTCCTTGATGGATTGGATAAAGACATCTTTGTCCGCATCATATTGTTCTTTAGTTCTGCGGTCGCGCACTGCAATGCTGTTATTTTGCGCCTCTTTTTCCCCCAAAACAAGTATCAAAGGCACACGTTCTTTTTCAGCTGTGCGGATTTTTTTGTTCAATGTTTCTGCCTTGAGATTCATTGTCGCATAAGCACCTACGGCAGTGAGCTCTTTGTGAATCTGGCGCGCATAATCATGTTGAGATTCTGTGATTGGAATAATCACAGCCTGCGTTGGAGCAATGAAAAGCGGAAATTCGCCGCCATAGTGTTCCGTGAGAATCGCGATGAATCGCTCAAAAGACCCCAAAATTGCGCGGTGTAACATCACCGGGCGTTTGTGGGTATTGTCCTCGGCGACATATTCAAGCGCAAAACGTTCGGGCAGATTCATATCCACCTGAATCGTCCCACATTGCCATTTACGTCCAATCGCATCGGTGATTTTGATGTCAATCTTTGGTCCATAAAATGCACCACCGCCCTCATCGACACCATAGGGTAAATCCATTTGCGCAAGCGCATTGTGGAGCGCCTTTGTCGCCTTTTCCCATACGGCATCATCACCAATCGATTTCTCGGGACGAGTCGAAAGCTCAAACTCATATTCAAACCCAAAGGCGCTCATAATGTCTTTTGCAAATCCAACAATCTGCACCACCTCATCTTGGATTTGTTCGGGCATGCAAAAAATATGCGCATCATCTTGCGTGAATTCGCGCACGCGCAAGAGCCCATGCAACACACCACTTTTTTCATGGCGATGCACCACGCCATATTCATAGAATCGCAACGGCAAATCACGATAACTGCGAATATCATGCGCATAGACTTTGATATGCCCCACACAATTCATGGGCTTGATTCCATATTCAAGCTCATCGATGTGCGTGAAATACATATTTTCGCCATAGTTTTGATAATGCCCGCTGGTTTTCCACAAATCGCTGCGCAAAATCTCTGGACCACGCACAGGCTCGTATTCACGGCGAATATGTGCGTCTGTCATGAGTGCCTCGAGTTTGCGGCGCAACCGCGCACCTGCGGGCAGCCACAAGGGTAACCCCGCGCCAATGCTTTCATCAAATGCAAAAAGCCCCATTTCGGCGCCCACTTTGCGATGGTCGCGCTTCTTTGCTTCCTCGAGCTGATGGAGATATTGTGCGAGCGATTCTTTGTCGGCAAAGGCAATGCCATAGATTCGCGTGAGCATTTCGGTGTTCTCATCGCCGCCGATGTAGGCGCCGGCGATTTTTGTCAGTTTGAATGCGCGCAAAAGCGAGACATCAGGCAGATGAGGTCCGCGGCATAAATCTTCAAAATCGCCTTGTTGGTAAATGGATAATTGCTCATCATGCAACCGCGAAAGCACAGCCTGCTTGAGGTCATCGCCACCAAACCTCGCAACAACATCAGCGCGGGGCAAGGAAATTTTTTGAATCTTTGCACCCTTCTTAGCGATGTCTTTCATCTTTTTTTCGATTTTGGGCAAATCCTCTTCGCCAATCTTTTGTTGCACTCTGAAGTCATAATAGAATCCCTCTTGCACGACAGGACCCACAAAAAATTGCACATCACCATAGAGTTCCTTGATAGCCTGTGCCATAAGATGCGCACATGAATGGCGAATAATCTCGAGTGCATCTGGAGAATTATCAAACGCAATGGGCTCACCCTTGTCCAAGCTGATTCCTTGCTCTTCTAGCGTCTGTGTGTCATAGATTTGATTGTGATATTTGATACCAATAGGCTGCATTCTGTGTCCTGAAACTCGCGTATAAATTCTTCTATTCTAGCACAAAAAACCTGAAAAACAAGAATCCGTTAGGATTCACCACTTAGCTTTGCCTTTTGCTCGCTTTTATACAGCCACACAAAGACTTCCAAAACAGCTTGATAGAGTGCAGGTGGAATCTCCGTATCCAGCTCTGTGGCAAGCAATGAATCCACCAACATTTCATTTTGAAATAAAGGCACATCGAACTCTTTTGCCTTTTGAATGATTTTCTCGGCGATAAATCCCTTGCCTTTAGCAACAACCTTTGGTGCGCGGTCGACTTCTTTGTTATAGGCGAGTGCAGCGGCTTTTTGTGGTTTCATTTTTTCACGTCACAAACGGGTTGTTCGTAGTCTTTGAGCGCCGAAATGCCGTTTTCACCGCATACGCGGCATTTGGGATTCCGCTTTAGCTTCACACTCCGAAATGTCATGCTCTTCGCCTCGAAGCTCAAGAGTCGGTCAAACAGCGGCTCGCCGATTCCGATGATGAGTTTGAGGATTTCTGCGGCTTGAATCGTGCCGAGCATTCCTGCCACAGCGCCCAATATTCCGGCTGTGGAGCATGTGGGCACGGCGTTTGCGGGCGGCGGGCGGTCAAACACGCATGCATAGCAGGCGCTTTGCTTTGGCTTGATACTCATCGTCTGCCCCGAAAAGCGCAAGATTCCGCCATGCGAATAGGTTTTGTTGGCAAGCACGCACGCATCGTTAATCAGAAATTTTGCTGCGAAATTGTCTGTGCCATCGACAACAAAATCATAGGGTGCAAGAATGTCGAGGATATTGGCGCTCACGAGCATTTCTTGATAGGTGTTTATCGTAACATCGGGGTTGATTGCCTGCATTTTTGCCTTAGCAGAGAGTACCTTCGCCACACCAATTTCGGGCGTTGTGTGAATCACTTGCCGCTGCAAATTGCTCCTATCAACCACATCAGCATCAACAATGCCGATTGTCCCCACACCAGCAGCGGCTAGATAGAGAGCAACAGGCGCACCAAGCCCCCCTGCACCAATAATCAAAACTTTTGCATTTGCGATTTTCTCTTGCCCTTCCACGCCCACATCTTGCAAGATAATATGGCGCGAATAACGTTCTAATCGTTCATCTGTCCATTCCATCGTGTTCCTTTATTCCGAGTCTGCCCATTTTTGCAGCTTTGTGCGCAAATCCTTAGCAATTTGGCGCGCATTATAGCGCGTATTCTCATAAGGACCCCTTGAGCTATGCACCGAGCTTAGTCGCCATTCTTTGACGACCCTACCCTTGCAATCGCGCACCATAACAAGCGCCTGCATGACCGAACCTTTCGTGCCATGTTCGATTTTCACATCAGCGCGCATGATGTTTGGCGCGGAATCCGATGGCTCATAGAACTCTTTGAGTACGCTCTCGAGAGATTTGCGCACCATATCGGCATAGCGCATATCACTCACAGCAAGTTGCAGGCTCATCGACACAACCCGCGATTCTTTTGCGGGCAATTCTGGCGGGGTTTCGCCAAGCGCTTGGAGCAGCAACGCGCTTTGAATCACGCGCGAATCCCCTTTTATCCCCGCTCCTTTGGGCGCTGCACATGAGGGCTCGGAGCTTGTGTGCCGCAAAGCCCATTGGTAGCTTTTTTGCAGGGATTGGATAATGATTTTCTTAGGAATCTCGGCGCGAATATAATACACTCCCTGCTTATGCGCGACATTGGCAAAACGTACATTCGCATTGTCAAGCTCGATTTGCGGCACAATATCGGCAGGCTTAGAATCGGCAAAATCATCATATCTGCCGCGCTGAATCTGTGTCTGCAACGAAAGGACGAGCTGTGCGCGAATGTCTTCGAGCGCGCGCGCTTTGGCGAGCTGCTCGTCCTCTGCGCTGCCATAGCCATAGAGATTGTGCTGACTATGCGAGAGTTTTGGAGGCTCAAAATACCATACTGGAGGCTCGGGCTCGCTTTGGCAGCCCACAAGCCACAACACCAACACAACCCCTAGAAAAAGCCGCAAAAGCTACCACCGCCCATGAAGTATAGAAAATTGATGACATCACCCTCTTTGAGTTGCGTACTCGCATAATGCTCTTGCGCCACAAATTCTTCATTGAGCTGCACGCTCACGGTTTCGGGCATTTGAACATTTTCACGTTTGAGCAATTCGCTCACACTCAAAGGTGCATTGTGCTCTTTATCTTCGCCATTAACAATCAGTTTCATATTTTCTCCTCATTTTGAATCGCAAACGCGAAACGCATTTGCTGTGATTTTGCCATATTCATCGGAGGTGCGATTTCAACCGCACGCATTCAATATGTGCGACTGAAGCCGTGCCTCCGAACTGAAAGTATTGTTTGAGAATCGTTCAAGATTCTAGTTTCTGTCATTGCGAGCCCGCAAAGCAGGCATAGCAATCCACCGTCCTCGAACGTTAAACACGTTCGATTACTTCGCTTACACTCACAATAACATCAACGAACGCAAGCGGCATACGACTTTTTTGGCGCAATCATATCATTTTTCCCTTAATCATGCGACATTTGCTTTTGATTCAACTTCAAGATTGTGAGAAAGTCCCCCTGCAAGCAGGAAAGCGGGGCGTGCAACATCACGCATCAACGAGTTTCCACTTTGACACAAAACATCTCTCATAATTGGTGATTTTATGGTATGATGAGCGGAATTTTTCAGGAGAAGCCACACATCTATGGAAGCAGAGCTCATGCGACTTGCTATCGAGACCTATAAGCTAACCCTATCACTCTCGTTGCCCATGTTGCTCGCGGGATTGATGATTGGTCTTATGGTGAGCATTTTTCAGGCAACAACGCAAATCAATGAGCAAATCCTCGCGTTTGTGCCCAAAATCCTCGCCGTCATCGCCGTTGTGATTCTCACTATGCCATGGATGCTCAATCTACTTATCGACTTCACCACGCGCCTTATCAATATGATTCCCGATTTCCCTTTCTAGCCATGCCTTCAGTTTCGTCTATCACACTCGATTTGTCGCGCTACACGCATGTGCGAATCGGCGGTGTGTCGCATGTCGCCGTGTTGCATACACCATGCGAGCAGAAGTATCAGATTCTAGGGCATGGCTACAATCTCCTTGTTTCCCCAGAAGCGCGCAATCTCGCCATTTTGGGCGATACATTCGCGACACTCGCGATGTTGCCCAATGGACTTTTGCGAGTCGGTGCGGCGCTGCCTGCCTACAAACTCTATACGTATGCCAAACACAATGATTTATGGGGTTTTGAATTTCTTGCACATCTGCCCGGAAGCATTGGTGGACTTGTCAAGATGAATGCAGGCATGAGCCTCGCCACAAATGGCGCGATTGCACGGTATGAAATCCGCGATATTCTTGCAGGAATCGCCACAGCACACCATGATTTTATAGACGCAAGCACACTTGGACTCGGTTATCGAACAAGCAACATCAACGAGACAATCTATGCCGCGTTTTTCCACGTGCAGCGCGGATTCCGCCACATGCTGCTTGCCGAGTTTGCACAATTGCGGCGCAAACAGCCCAAAGGCGCGAGCTTTGGAAGCGCGTTTAAGAATCCGCCGGGCGATTTTGCTGGCAGGCTCATCGAATCTGTTGGGCTCAAAGGCGTGCGCTTTGGGAATGTCTGCTTTAGCGAAAAGCATGCGAATTTTCTCATCAACACGGGCGGTGCGAGCTTTGATGAGGCGAAAGCGCTGCTTGACGAGGCGAAGCGCCGCGTGTTTGATACGCACGGAATCACGTTGCAAGAAGAGGTTGTGATTCTCACATAAGCATGAAACAGGGGCTTCTAGGCACTCGCCTCCGCGCTCGCTTGTTGACCCGTCTTGCTATTTAGCAGCTTTTGTAGCAACGAATCGCTGCTCGCCTTTTTCTTTGCCCGAGCCAACAGGGTTTCGCGAGAGATTTCCTCGTCGACAATCTTCGCTTCGGCTGCTTGATTCTCCTCCCCAAGCTCGAGCAGCGTTTCCAAACCATCTTCAACCGCAAGCTTTTTGAGGTTTTCGCCCAAAGTCCTCGCGGCTTCTGAAAGAGCAGATTGTGCCATTGGGTCAAAACCCCTAAATGCGAAGCTTTTGTTCCAATTGTTTTGGTAATAATTGACGATAACATCTTCTAGCTCGGCAAATTGTTCTTGTTGCTCGGGGCTTAGATATTGTCTAAGTCTCACGCCAATATCATGGAAAATCTGCAATTCACTTGTAACTTCCAAATCGGCTGTGTAGATTGCCGATGCAAACGCTTTTTCATTATTCTGTTCTATTGCTTTGCGCGTATAATCAACTGCATTGCCGCGAATCTGCTCGATAATCTCGGGCATTGCTTGCAATTTTGCTTTTAGGAGCAACAAGACATTTGTTTCTTTAGAATCGGGGTCTTGCTCGAATTGTTCTTTTAAAACATTATCCAGCATCTTCTCGATAGTTTGTGCTGCTGTGTTAAAGTCGCTACGTGAATAGCCCTTGTCGATAGGCGATATATTCTCATCGGTGAGAAATGGGATTATGCTTATTTGAGGTGGAAGCTGAAAGCCCGAATCGACACTCTCTCCATTGCTGCTGACATCGAATCGATAATGCATCGCCTCGGCATAGCGAGGATTTTGTTGCAAAAATGTTGCCTTTTTCGCATTGATTTCATCAGCGCTAAGGATTCCATACGAATCTCGAAAAGACTCTTTGTCATAGCCAAAATAATTTGACAATCTATCGTCCATTCTTAGAGATTCAAGAGCAGTGGTAAAACTCAATTTTGAATCTTCCAACCACGCTTGCTCCATTTCTGCAATCATGGCATGAAGCCCCATAGACTGCGATTGTGTCGCATTGTCTGTGTCCACAGAATCGAATGCGATTTCCTCATCTTTGGATTCTTGTTTGGCTGCATTGAGCTGCCGATATGATTGCAACATCGATGTCATATTGAGTGTTGGATTAATGGTCATATTCTATCCTTCTGATTATAAAGCACGATTGAATCGCGCTGCCGCCACATTATCATGCAACACGAGCAACGCGTGTTTTTATGATGTATCGCGTCTTTGCAAATCTCCAAGCAAATTTTGTTCCTTTTTTGGCGAGATAACGTGGTTATCCAAGAATCGAATCACACATGCTAGAATCGTGCATTGCAAGACTTTTGCGTGTTACAAAGATTTTCAAAAGGAACAGCACTATCGATGAAAAAAATCCTTTTTGCCATCATCATTCTCTTGCTTGCAGCAGGAATCTATGCGCCACTCACCGAGCGATTCTATGATGTCGACATCACACAACAAAAACCACTGCATATCGCGCTTTTGAGCGACGTGCATTCAGGGACATTCTATCTCCCAAACCTCTTTGAAAAGCTCAAAAACGCTCAACAAAAAGGCGAGCTCGATGCCATTTTTCTTGTGGGCGACATCATCGATGACGAAGAACCCATCGAGGGCGCGCGCGTTTTGCTCGAAGGGCTCAAAAAGGACTTCGCACAAACGCCAAAATTTTATGTCACGGGCAACCATGAATTTATGGGAGATATTGACGCAATCAAGGCGCTTGTGCGCGAAAATGAGATTGTGATTCTCGATTCGAATCTCCCAAGCGTTGCAATCGAGCTCAAGGGGCACAATCTCTGGCTTTTTGGAATCGATGACCCAAAGGGTTTTGATAACGATGTTGCATTTTGGCGCGAACTCTTGCATGCAACACTCACAAACGATAACTGGCGCGAGGCAAAAAAGCAGGCTCTGCCGAGCTGGTTTCATGCAATCTCGACCGAACCAAATGATAAATCAATCAAGATTCTGCTCACACATCGCCCCGAATTTATCGAAGACTATGCGCGATTCCCACTCGATGTCATCGTATCGGGGCATACGCATGGCGGGCAAGTGCGGATTCCTTTTTTGATTAATGGGCTCTATGCACCCAATCAGGGCTTGTTCTCGCCCTATGCCGGTGGGCTCTATGAACGTGATAAAATCGCTGATTCTGCCCATCATGCCCCACTCTACCTCATCGTTTCACGTGGTATGAGCCTGAATTGGAAGCTCCCTCGAATCTTCAACCCACCCGAGCTCATCTGGCTCATGATTCGATAAACAAGCTGTTCAATATTCTGCGCTACAATCCCAAAAAGGAGAATCAATGGACAAAGCGAGCAAAGCGCCATTGCAAATAACCTTTCCACAGCTTACACATTTTGTCTCTGTGGCTGGTTGAGCGGGCAAGATAGGTCCGGAGGACCTCACACAACTGCGTCCGCGCCAAGCCCCCGATGCAGATGTACTTGTGGGCTTTGAAGGTAGTGATGATGCCGCTGTGGTGCAATTGACGGATACACTCGCGGCTATACTCACGATTGACTTCATCACACCTGTTGTTGATGACCCTTTTGCATTTGGCACAATCGCGGCAGCAAATGCGTTAAGCGATGTGTTTGCGATGGGTGGCGAGGCAAAGAGTGCGCTCAATGTGCTTGCGTGGGACAAATGCAATATCGACAAAGCCTGTATCCAAGAAATTTTGCGCGGGGGACTTAGCAAAATCAACGAAGCAGGTGCGGCACTTGTGGGCGGACACAGCGTTGCCGACAAAGAACAAAAATATGGGCTAAGCGTGATGGGGCTTGTGAATCCACAGCAAATCTGGCGCAATAACACGCCCCAAATTGGCGATTTGCTCTTGCTCACTAAGCCTCTTGGCAGCGGCATTTTGAGCACGGCGCTCAAGCGCGGCAAGGCAAGCAAGAATGAGATAGACGAGGTTACACATGTGATGAGCACACTCAATCTCTATGCAGCACGTGTCATGCGCGCCTTTGATGTGCATGCATGCACAGACATTACCGGTTTTGGGCTCGTGGGGCATGCCTTTGAAATGGCAGGGGGCGCAGAGGGAATCTTCGCCCTCAATCTCGATTGCAGCGCTGTGCCGCTTATGGGCGGCGTCAAGGAGAGGCTGGCAAGCGGAATCTTGCCCGGAGGGTCGAGCGCAAACCGCGAAGTGCTCGGCAAATATGTGAGCATTCAGAGCGATGGTGCGCATGCCTATGCCGATATTTTCTTTGACGCACAAACAAGCGGAGGGCTTCTTTTTGCACTCCCAAGCACACAAGCGCCCAAAGCCTTGGACGCATTGTGCAAAGAAGGGATTATGGGTGCTTGTATTGGTGATGTGACACAACGAAAAAATTGGGCGATTACGCTCGGATAGGAGACAAACATGAGATGGTTCTTTGCAGTTTTTTTCTTTCTTATGACATGGATTCCGTTGCATGCAGCAGTAGAATACGACTTTGTGCCATTCTTTAATCTCTTGCGTCAGCTTGAAAATCTCAACCAACAAGATGGGGATTCGCAAGCTGCGCAAAAAAATGCCTTGCTCGCCGAGCTTCCCGATAGCCTAGACACCAAAGACGACAAGATGGCGCTTCTTCAAGCCGCACTCAATAAAGACAAAAGCAATGTAGAGGTTGCATTGGAAAAATCAAAAAACAATCCAGCAGCCACTTTGCGCTATCAGATTCAAAATGCGCAAATTGACGCGCAAATTTTAATGTTCGATTGGCTCAAACACACGCTCAAATTGCGCAAACAAACCTACACACAAGAACAGATTGGCAGCTCGATTCAATCCGTTTTGGCTTCGCTCGATGCGCTCTATATCGAACAATATGAAGCCGCATTGTTCGATATTCCTTCTGCACAAAAAGCAGCATTGACACAGCAGCTCAATCGCCTACGCAACGAAATTGCAAGCTACCATGAGGTTCTCAACTACCTCAACGCAAACAGCGCTCTTTTGGGCGATAGCTATCTTTTTGATTCGCTAGGTATTGAAGCATTTATCAACAAAATAGATTCTTTGATTCCTTTTTCATTTTGGAAATTTAATTTTGGCAAGCTCATTGTTTGCATTGCCGTTCTTGCACTTTTTTGGTGCTTTCGCCGGATTCTTGCTGTGGCAACCGTCAAAAGCATCGGCTATATTTTTCACTACCAAGAAAGCATGGATAAACAAACAATCATTATCAAAAATCTTGTGCGCCCTTTATCATATATTCTCTTATTCAATGGATTTGATATTTGTTGGGAGATTATCTATTATCCCCAAAACCCACCAGAATTGGTGAATAAAATATTTGATATTTTATACATCATCAGCACCGCTTGGTTCATTGTTACAATTATCGAATATTATGGAACAATTTTTCTCACGACTTTTAGCCGCAAACGTTACAAAAACGTGCGCGCTGAAATCGTCAATCTTATCCTAAAAGTACTCTATTCTATTGTTGTCATTATTGCGATTTTAGCTATTCTCGCACGACTGGGTTTCAATATCACAACACTCGTTGCTTCTCTTGGAATCGGGGGGCTCGCCGTGGCACTTGCAACAAAAGATATTCTTGCAAATTTCTTCGCATCTGTCATGATTCTTTTTGATAACGCATTTTCTCAAGGAGATTGGATTTCTTGCAATAAAATCGAAGGCACTGTTGTTGAGATTGGCTTGCGTCGCACAACGATTCGAACGTTTGATAATGCACTTCTATTCGTGCCAAATTCTGTGTTTGTCAATGACGCAATTTGTAACTGGAATCGGCGCAAAGTGGGAAGACGTATTAAAATGACAATCGGGCTGACTTATGATGCAACAGCAGATAAATTACAAAAATGTATCAACGACATCATTCACATGCTCGAAAATCACAAAGGAATTGCTAAAAAAAGTGATTATGCAGATGCAAGCACCTTGATGACGATTAAACAAGAGCTTGTCTCAATCGATGATTATGAAGGAAATAAGAGCACAATTGAAGTCTATCTCGATAATTTTGGCGATTCGACCATCGATATTTCTATCTCATGTTTCACCACTGCAATTTCAAAAGCCGCATGGGTAGAAACCAAACAATCTGTACTCTTTGAGATTATGCGTATTGTTCAAGACAATGGGCTAAGTTTTGCCTTTCCATCTCAAAGCGTCTATGTTGAGAATCTGCCCAAAGATATTCAACAATTACTGCTTGATAGCCCAAACAAAAAGGAAGTTTAAGCTTATGTTGGGTACAATGCGCGGAATTTTAAAGTTGCAAGGAGTCTTTCATGTTTAGTTTATCTTTATTCTATCGTCAAAAAATCGTTGCCCCTGTGGCATTAGGTTGCTCTGCATTGTTGCTTGCAGCTTGCACGACTAATCCAACAACAGGCGAAAGTCAAGTCAGTCGCACGGCTCTTGGTGCGGGTATTGCTGCAGTGGCAGGCGCAGGAATTGGTGCACTTGCAAGCAAAAAGAATCGCGCAAAAGGTGCGGCAATTGGCGCAGGGATTGGCGCACTTGCTGGCGGCGCAGTAGGCGCATATATGGACGTTCAAGACGCTCAACTTCGCAAACAGCTTGCAAGCACAGGCGTGAGCGTTACGCGTAGCGGTAATGATATTATCCTCAATATGCCCGGCGATATTACTTTCAAAACAGGGAGCGCTGATTTGAGCCCACAATTCTTTAGTACGCTCGATTCTGTCGCATCTGTCCTCGCGGAACACAACAAAACAATCGTAACCGTTGTTGGTTATACCGACAGCACAGGTTCAGCAGCAACCAATCAAGCGCTTTCACAAAGACGTGCCAACACTGTTGCTCAATATCTCCAAGCGCGTAAAATCCAAGCTGAACGTCTCGTAGTCGAAGGAATGGGTGCAAGCAACTTTATCGCCGACAATACGACTGAAGCAGGACGTGCACAGAATCGACGTGTCGAGATTGCACTAAGCCCCATCACCAAGTAAGCACACGTTGTTTTCGGGTACTTTTGGAGGAAATTTATGATACGACGTAAAAAAACCGAGCCGCAGCCTGCAAAGCCCGCGCCCACGCTGGCGCGGCTGCCTTTTTCGGCTTATATCTTTGATTTTGATGGCGTGATTCTCGATGCTGTTTCTGTGCGCACAAAGGCTTTCTTGCATATCTTTCGCGACCACCCCAAAAAAGCACTCGATGAATTCAGCCAATACCATCTCGCCAATGGCGGCGTCTCGCGATTTATCAAAATTCGCTATTTTTTTGAGCAGATTCTCAAGCAAGAGCTCGACAAAGAGACCGAAAAAAAATTGCTTGATGAGTTTGCTCTCTTTGTGCGCAATAAACTCTACAATCAGGATTTGCTCATTGCAGATACGATAATGTTTATCGAACATTTGCCTCCAAACCTCTCGCTATTTATTGCCTCTGGTTCAGAGCAAACCGAATTGCGCTCGCTTTGCGAATATCTTGGAATCGCTTCTTTTTTCACCAAAATCGTAGGCTCACCCACACCAAAAGCACAGAATATTGCTGCATTACTCCAAGAGTTTTTTCTCAATCCTTCTGACGCCGTATTCATCGGTGATAGTCGCGGTGATTACGAAGCTGCGCAGGCAAACAATGTCGCGTTCTATGGCTACAATAATCTTGACCTTATGGGAATTGGCGATGGTTACATCGAACAATTTATTCCCCTCACCATCAAATGGAAAAAAACTCAAGTTTAGCTATCAAAATATTCCAACAAGCAGCACATGCTTTGGGTTTGGTAAAAAGTAGCTATGGTTAGAAAGATATTACTCGTTCTTGATGGTGCGATTGCAACAGATTTTTTGCACAACCTCTGTGAGCGCAGCACTCCCTACAATAGCTATTTGGTTATATCTAAAGAACCGATAAAGACATCAAATGCAGGGCAGGATTTTGAATTTTTTGTGTTCGACCCAACCTCGCCTAGCAAATTGTTGAATCTCCTCTCTAAAGATATTCTCGATGCTCTGATTGTGATGGAAAACTATACCGAAGGCATAGAAGTCTATCATATTTTGCGGAGCTATTCCAAACGTATGGCAATTGTTCTTTTGGGCGACAAATCCCCAAAAGAAGATAAAAATCTAAGTCTTGTAACCGAGATTCCACTTGTGGCAGCGCATTTCATCGAAAAAGTCCCAAATATTCCAATTATTTCTAAAGACATCGGGATTCACAAAGGTGAGATTATGGAGGTAACCATTCCCTTTGGTAGCTCCTTTGCATACCGCACAATCGGTTCTATCACACAAAAAAAATGGAAAATCGTTGCCCTCTATCGTGAAGGCAAAATGATGCTTGCCAAATATTCCCTCACAATGCAACCCAACGATTCACTCTTGCTCGTGGGCGAACCTTCAGTGTTGCTCGAGGTCTATCGGAGCATCAAAGAAGAATCGGGGCAATTCCCGTTTCCTTTTGGCAAGAATCTTGTTCTTTATTGCGATTGCAGCGTTGAAAGCCCCGAAGATGTCGACAGCGCGATTAGCGAATCGCTGTTTCTCCACAAACATTTCAAGGGACGCAAGCTCTATATCCGTATCTTGCATTCAAGCACTCCCGAGCGCGTGCGCAAGATTCGCACACTCGAGACGAGCAAGCTCGAGGTGATTGTGCAGTATTTTGCAGCGCCGCTGACCCAGATTCTGCAAGATGACAAAACAAAACTCGCGAGCGGGCTTGTGCTCATGCGGCAGAATCTCTTTACCAAACATGACGTGCGTAAGACGCTCTATCGCCTCAATGTCCCCGTATTGCGACTAGGAGATAGTCATTTTGAATCCATGCAAGGCTGTGCCGTTGTGCTCGATGATGGACAACAAAGCGAAAAAATTTCTGCTGTGGCATTTGATGTAGCAGCACAGCTCAAACAGCCTGTGATTCTCTATGATTTCGCCCCCAATTTGCAATACCACACCAAAACAGTCGAGCATTTTGATAGTCTCGCAAAGATTTTCAAAGCGCGACTGAATGTCATCAAGACAGGAATGGAAAACCCCATTCTTTGGTTAATGTCCCATTCAGAGATTTTGGGTATATTTCCTTTTACAGAAGAAATGACAAATCGGCAGTTTTTGGGACCCTTTACAACCCATCTTGGCAAGCTTAGCCTCGATTTCATCGGTTCTCATAAGCTTTTTGTGCCTATCAGCGTATAAGGACACACAATGGATTCTATACACATCACAACCCCGCATCGTTCCTACCCTATCCATTTTGGTGCGTTAACGCCAAAGCTGCAGTTCAAAGGCAAGGTTTTGGTGGTAAGCAACAGCTGCGTTGGGGCGCTTTATCTCGACTTTTTACTGCCCAAAATTTCTGCTCCTGAAATCTGTATTTGTATCATCGAAGATGGTGAACACTACAAAACCTTTGAAAGCGTGCAACGGATTCTCGAAACGGCTTTTTTGCATAGACTCGATAGAAAATCAACGATGATAGCGCTTGGCGGTGGTGTTGTGGGCGATATTGTCGGTTTTGCGGCGGGAATTTTTATGCGCGGGATTGATTTTGTGCAGATTCCAACCACGTTGCTTGCGCAAGTCGATGCAAGCATTGGCGGCAAAACAGGCATCAACAACGTCTTTGGCAAGAATCTCGTTGGGCTGTTTCATCAACCCGCGAGCGTGCATATCGACCCATTCTTTTTACGCACCTTGCCTGCGCGCGAGTTTGCTGCTGGTGTTGCCGAGATTATCAAAATGGCTGTAACCTTTGATGCACCCTTTTTTGAGTGGCTTTGGGAACATCACCTAAGCCTTGAAACGCAAGATTCCTTGCTCACCGCGCTACGTGGCGCAATCTCCATCAAGCAACGTGTGGTTTGTCAAGACGAAAAAGAACAAGGTTTGCGCGCTGCACTGAACTATGGACATACCTTTGGACATGCGATAGAAAAAGAGAGTGGCTATGGACACTATCTGCATGGTGAAGCTGTCAGTATGGGTATGGTGATGGTCAATGCACTTGCCTGCAAACATGGCTGCCTCACAACAAGTGAGGCAGAGAGAATCTGCACGCTTTTGCAATCCTACAATCTCCCCACGCATTATAAAATCTTAAACAAGCAGCAATTCTATCATTCTCTCTTTTTGGACAAAAAAACTGCCAATAACAAAATCAAATTTATCCTGCCCGACTCGATTGGCAATGTGCTTTTTTATGATAAATTTACCTATGAAGAGATTATGAACGTATTGGAGCAATTTTGCGATTCGTAATCATCTATCTACTCGGAATCGGGCTGTTGTTTGCCAACACAAACCAGCAAAACAACGCGGCGCTCATGCTTTCGCAAAACAATATTCTCCTCTCACTCGCGTCTATTGACCGCTATTTGAACGATTCGAGCAATGCGTGGAGCAAACAATATGCCAACTACAAAACCTATCTCGATGTCGTCCGTTCGCTCCAAAATGCCGAACAAGAGCTCGAGAAACTCAAAAAATCGCCACAAAGTCAGATTCAACACTCGATGCTCGAACGCGAGATTGAGACACTCAAGCAGCAAAAAGACCTGCTCGCGAACTTCAAAGACAGCCCCTATAAGGAACTCATCTCGACCACAATTGAGGAGCGCAATTTCCATGTCAGCAATCCAATCCTTATCATTCAGGGCGTGAGCTACATCAAGCAACTCCGCGCCGAGAGCAAACGGCTCACAAGCAATTTCAAGGCACTCGAATCGCTCAAACAGCGGCTCACCGAAAAGGCAAAGCTGCTACGCGAGCTCCAAGAGCTCGGCAGCACCGATGATATTCTCGGCGGCGGGCGCACGATTGCCGAAGAGCTGCACACAACACAAGCGATGCTCGAAGACCTCGTCTCGACGTCCCATGTATTCGCCACCACACTCGATTTGTACCAAAACAAAGCCGAAGACGAGATTGGACAAATCACCGCCGAAATCACCGACCAAGTCATCAAGGCAGCCATTGTCGGGCTGATTGTGCTACTCTCGATTCTCATTGCGTTCATGCTCAAGCTCGGAATCCGCCGCTACATCACAAGCAACGAACGTAGCTACACAATGAGCAAAATTGTGAATTATATCAACATCATCATCATCGTCCTGATTGTACTCTTTTCCTATCTCGAAAATGTAACATATCTTGTCGCATTTTTGGGGTTCGCGTCTGCTGGGCTCGCGATTGCAATGAAAGATTTGTTCATGTCTGTGCTTGGCTGGTTCGTGATTGTTGTGGGCGGCAGTGTGCATGTGGGCGACAGAATCCGCGTTGTGAAAGATGGCGCAATCTACATCGGCGACGTGCTCGACATTTCGCTATTGCGAATCACAATCCACGAAGGCATCACATTGCTAACATACATGGAAAACCGCCGCGCCGGGCGCATCATCTTTATCCCAAATAATTATATCTTTACAACAATGATTGCCAACTACACACATGGAAGCATGAAAACCGTTTGGGACGGAATCGACATCACGATTACCTTCGATTCCAATCATAAAAAAATGGTGCAAATCTGCACCGATATTGCCAAACATTATGCCAAAGGCTATACCGACATCACACGCAAGCAGCTCAACCTTTTGCGCGACCGCTACTCATTGCGCAACACCAATGTTGAACCACGCGTATTTACGATGATTGAAGCAAATGGGATTCGGGTTTCGCTATGGTATCAAACCAATGCCTATGCCACATTGCCGCTGCACAGCACGATTTGTGGTGAAATCATTGACGCCATCAAAAATGAAGACGACATCACCATAGCCTACCCAACAACGACAGTGCGCGCACCCAAAGATGCGCCACCAAATGATGGCGCAATCCCTCCAACGCAGCTCAATGCGCCACATGGAGATGTGTGATGCCACGAGTCTTTTTCAAAACTTTCGGTTGCCGCACAAACCTCTTCGATACAGCCGTGATGCGCAGCAATCTGCAACATTTCACAATCGCTTCAAACGAAGAAGAAGCCGACATCATCATCGTCAATTCCTGCACCGTCACCAATGCGTCAGATAGTGGCGTGCGCAATTATATCCGCCGCGCGCGCGTGCTTGGCAAAAAAATCTTCCTGACAGGTTGTGGTGCAACCACACAAGGCAAAGAACTCTTTGAACAGAATCTCGTTTTTGCCGTGTTTTCGCATGCGCTCAAAGAACAAATCGATTCGCTCCTGCAAAGCCCCGAGCCCTTTTGTCGCCTTTTGCCTGAAACGGCGCTCGATTCGACACTTGTTGGCGATTTTGTTGGCAAAAGCCGTGCGTTTGTGAAGATTCAAGAGGGTTGCGATTTTGCTTGCAGTTATTGCATTATCCCTCAAGTGCGCGGCGCGGCGCGTTCATTTGAACCCCGCACAATCCTTGAACAGATTCGCCTTCTAGCCTCGCGCGGGTTTAGTGAGTTTGTGCTCACAGGCACAAACACAGGTAGTTATGGACGCGCTAAACAAGACAAAGATAAGCCAACGCTCGCGCGCCTCATTCGTGAGATTGCGCAAATAAAGGGCGTGAGACGCATTCGGCTCGGCTCGCTCGAGCCCAGCCAAATCGATTCCGAGCTCTTCGAGCTCTTGGGCGAATCGTTTATGGCAAGACATCTGCATATTGCCCTGCAACACACGCACAATACGATGCTAGAAATCATGAATCGCCGCAATCGCTTCGAGAATGACTACGAACAATTGCACGCAATCGCGCGTCTTGGCTATGCGATTGGCAGCGATTTTATCGTTGGACACCCTGGCGAAACAGAATCCATCTTCGCGCAGGCGCTAGAAAATCTCGCCTCTTTGCCGCTCACACATCTCCACCCCTTTGTCTACTCGCCACGTAACAACACGCCCTCGAGCATGCTCGCCCCCACAACAAGTGGCGATGTTGCCAAAGCGCGGCTGCACACGGTCAAGCGGCTTGTTGATTCCAACAACTTCCGCTTTCGCCAAACATTGCAAGCGCGGGGCGTTGCGCTCTGCGTGTTGGTCGAGGGCAAGGACGATAGCAAGAATGGGCTCGACCAATTCTTCAACAGAATCCATTTCAAGCGCATGCCCGCCAATGTCGGCGATTGGGTGTTTGTCGAAAATTATCAAGTCAAAAAGGAGGGGAATTATGCGTAAATCGAAAAACAGAAACCTATTCATCGGGCTTATCGCGCTCGTGTTCGCGTTTGGGCTGCTGGGCTATGGGCTATACAAAGACCGCGCAAAGCTCGTGAGCGCCGAAGAGATGATGCGCCTTGTCGAGGTGAATCAGGCGAGCTATGCGTATTTGGAGGGCGGCTATCTCTATGTCAAAATCAACAACCTCTACTACAAAGCCCCGCAAGTGAGCCTCCCCATTCGCGAGCTCACGATGAAAGTTCCGCTCGAGATTCGCCGCGAGTATGACGGCTATTCGCTCCTTTTTGACATCGCGATTGTCCTCTTTATCCTATTCACCGGAATGTGGGCATACCAATTCTTCCGACAAGAGCGCCCAAAAGAACGAATCGTCGAGCCCAAACGCTTCACACGCGATATGAGCCGCAGCTATGATGACCGCGATATGTTCGATATGCGCGTTTCGCCCACGATGTGCAATGTGACGTTTGATGATGTCGCGGGGATTAAAGAAGTCAAAGAAGAGCTCGAAGAAATCATCGATTTTCTCAAAAATCCCAAAAAATACCAACAATTTGGCACAAAATTGCCCAAAGGCGTGCTGCTCATGGGACCCCCCGGCGTGGGCAAAACGCTGATTGCCAAAGCCGTTGCGGGCGAGGCGGGCGTGCCGTTTTTCTACCAAAGTGGCTCGAGCTTTGCCCAAATCTATGTCGGCATGGGCGCAAAACGTGTCCAAGACATCTTTCGCAAGGCGAAGCTCGCCGCGCCGTCTATCATCTTTATCGACGAGATTGACGCGGTGGGCAAGGCGCGCGGCAGCCTGCGCAACGATGAGCGCGAAACAACGCTCAACCAACTCCTGACCGAAATGGACGGATTCGAGGATTCCAAAGGCGTCATCGTGATTGGCGCGACCAACAAAATCGATGTGCTCGATGAGGCGCTGTTGCGCAGCGGACGCTTTGATAGGCGAATCTATGTCGAGCTGCCCGATTTCTATGAGCGTATCAAAATCTTAGAGGTGCATTTGCGCAACAAGCACTACGAGCTCGACCTCGAGGAAGTCTCGCGCCTTAGCGTGGGATTCAGCGGCGCGGCGCTCGCAGCGCTCGTGAACGAAGCGGCGCTACACGCATTGCGCCGCAAGAGCAAGCAGCTCACGATGGAAGACATTCTCGCTTCAAAAGATAAAGTCGTGCTCGGCAAGCGCAAACAATTGAGCTTTAGCGATGAGGAAAAAAAGATTCTCGCGACTTATCAAGCCGCAAAGGCGCTTTCGGCGTATTGGATGGAAATGGAGTTTGAAAAAATCTCGCTGATGAATGAGGGGATTAAGGAATTTGACAAAGAATTGTTTAGCCGCAGCGAACTTTTCAATAAAATCAAGATTCTACTCTCGGGAATCATCGCGCTTGAGATAAATTATGGCGAAGGCTATTCCAATTGCGAAGAGGATTTGAGCAAAGCAAAGGCGCTCGCGCAAGAAATGGCGGAACGTTACGGAATGGGCAGCAAACTCATCGGCGACACAAGCGATGCGTTGCAGATTCTAAGCGATGCAAAAAACGAGATGCGCGAGTTTTTTGAAAATGCCAAACCCGCGTTGCGTAGCATCGAAGAGCGACTCTTGGAGCAGGAACGTTTGAGCAAGGAAGAGATTCGCGACATCTTGCAAGAAGTGATGTTTGTGGAAAGCTAATGCTTGGGGCTAACTATCTATCATTGCGAGCGTTCGCAAGAACGCATGGCAATCAAACGTTGAGCATTCAAAGACAGTTGATTACTTCGGATTCGCCTCGCAACGACAGATATCGAGATTTAAATAAAAATTTGGGAGAATTTGATGAAAAAATCAGCACAAGAAAAGCAGTTGATAATGAATATGTTGTTAGAAACTATCAAAAGGCACGTGACTTGAAAATTCCTCTTTATTCACAGCTTAAACCCAAACTAGAATCTAAAGGACTAGATTCTATTACGAGTGGACAGATTGCGTGGTTCGTGTCTAGTTTCTTTTATGGCTCTGTGTGTGGTTTTGTTATATTTTGCATAATGAGATACTACAACTTAAGAATGGAAGTTTCAATTTCGCTTTTTTGCATGCTTCTAGTAGGATATGTTTTGTCTCTATTTAATAGATATACTTTCTCTTTGATATTTTATGGCTTTTTAGCTGGTGGTGGAGTCTTATTGCTTTTTTTGCTATTTGGAATTTCATCTTTTTATGTATTGATAGTATTTTTATTTATCCTTATAGTTGCCATTGCAAATTTGGTGTTTATAAAACAAAAAAGAATAAGTATTGCAATATTTACCCTGTCCATGTTTATTCAGTATAGCATCATTTACCTATTCGTGAATATTATGGTATGGACTTTTGGCAAGTAATGAAATACTATGCAATATTTTATATAATGGAGCAAGTAATATGAGATTCTACAAAAGAAAAATGTTTTATGTGCCTTTACTTTTATTTTTGCCTTCAATCATCATTGCTAGTGCTTTGCTTTATAAACCTATAAAGCTTATTTATTGGGTTGCTGTAGAATATCCAAAGGAAGAAAGGATATTAGCAAAATATGACACCCTCATTGATGACCCTTCTGTCTTTCTTGATAATTTCACTACATTCCAACCGAGACTAAAAGATTTTCAAGCATTAAATAAACAAATACAAACCGCCAAACAAGATTTTATTTTAATGGAAATAATTGGAATGGGGGAATTTTATATTGATGTAATCAGCAATTCGGTTAAGAAATTTATATATTTATCAAAAATAAAAAGAACATTTTTTTCATACCCTGAAATGAAGAGACTCAATCAATCCCAAATGCAACAATTCCAAGAAATCCTAAAAAATTCACAAGAAATAAAAGAAGCCATATCTGAGGAACAATTCCAATTTGCACAAGCTTATGAGGATTTTTATCAATATATTTCTAATAACACAACTGACTTAGTTTATATTCAACAAGCTAATAAGAATAGGTACATTACTAATTCCGCTGTTATTGCGAGTAGTACTTACTTTGACCACACTTGTTCCATTCCCTATAAGTATATAGAAACACTCTTGTCAAGAACGCTAGAAAGTTATAATATTTTAAAAAATTTAAAGCCCAATGAAGATGTTTTAAGGTATATTAATCAAAATTCTTATGAAGAGTTTATAGCATCACTAACAAGTAGTATAGTCTATATAGAATATATTCTAACCGCAAAAGGAATGATTGATGCCTGCCAACAATGAACAAAACATTACAGAAACATTAGAAAACACCATCAATCAGAGCTTGATAGAAATGCAAGAAATGACTAGGGAAGCAAAAGAGGCATTTGGAAATGCTTCTAATGCAGCCTCTTCCTTAAATATGGGTTTTGAAGTGTTGCCTCAAAATAGTATCGTTAATACCCTCCAACTTGAATCTTATAGAGGGGACAGAGATACGCAATGGGTCAAAGAACATATCTCGTTTGAATTTGATACTTGGGATAATGATAAGATTCTAGTAAAGCTATTTTTTGATTGGGTAGATAAAAACAGCAGAGAATTTCAAGGCACAGGCACTATTACTTGGCTTGAATATGATATAAATACAAAAACACTTAAAGATAATGTGCAAGAAAAAGAATTAATTGTCGATATAAATCTAGCAAATCAATTCAATGATTGCTTGAGATATTGTAATTTTTCTCAAACTTTAGCCTTGCAAAGTCAATTTAAAGATGAAAATATTTTAATGCAAAATGAAATCATTGGCACACACGCAAAAGAGAGAGCGTATTTTTATTCTGCTCCCCATAAAAATTGCAAGATTGATGATTTGTTTTTAATTCCAAAAGATAAACTAAAACTCTTGCAAAATAAAGGAGAATTTAGTTTTGTTATTTATAGGAGACAAAACGGCGAATTTATTAAGCTATGGATTAAGAGTGATAAACTAAGGTAAGGAATATGAAAATATATACAAGTTGGCAGCTATGGTTAAAATAATATTTTTGAGCATTTTTATAACCCCACTTTTTGCAAATGATTTTACTCCGCAAGAGCAATGCAGTTATGAAAGTGAGAATTTTTGGATTAAGGTTTTATATCTTTGTCCAGAGGGTGATTTGGGTTGCAATAAGATAGTGTATGTAAACGTCAATAAAAATAGTGGAAACTATATTATTTTGAAAGGAAAAACACTGCTTGATAGCAAACAAAATTTTAAGGTATATAGCTTTAAAAATGGTGCGTATGAATATAATATTTTCAGAAATAATATATTGCAAATTTCTAAAAATAATTCAATCTTACAAGAGATTAAATTAAGAG
>CAMWUR010000020.1 GCA_947177485.1 uncultured Helicobacter sp. | reverse complement strand
CTTGCATTTCTTTGAGCTTTTTAAGCTTTTCTTTCCATTCTTTGTTGGTCATAGGCTTTATTTCAAATGGGTCGCCATTATCAAAAATATTGGGTGTTATTTTAGCCAACGCATTTCTCTCTTCTTCCTCAATTGCCTTATCAATTTCTGCAACAAGTTCGCGCATTCCATTCTCATAAAGCTCACCAATTCGTTGTATATGTCCATCAAAATCTTTGTCTATTTCGATGATAGCATTGAGTCCATCTTCAATCGTTTGATAGGAATGTGTGCTCGCATAATTTCCAAGTGGAATATAGGTTTCTATCGAGGTTTCTGTTACACTTATAGCATCATAAACGCCATTCACAAGAAAGGTTCTCACCTCGCGCCATTCCTCGCCGCTAACGCGTCCGCTCCCGTCTTTGTCCGCCCCAGCGAAATTCTGTTGGTAGGCAATATCACCAAACCAGCCACTGACAAATGCTTCTGCCTTGCCGTTTAGTCGAATCGCACCATCACTACGTGCATAGAAATCATGCGAGTCAAACTGACTCTTGAGTCTCTCGAGATTCTCTTTTGAGAGATTGAGTGTAACACGTTCATTTGTCTTTGGGTCATTGAACATCACCGCCACAGAATCTTGAGCTTTCTCGACTTTGTCACTCACACGCACATTGTTTGCGCGCATAAGGGCGGCAATGTTGGTGAGCCCATTTGCCTTGTCTTGCCTTTCTTCTTCGGCGAGTGCCTCATTGCTGCGGTTTGCAAGCCGAGTTTGCATGGCAGACATCACATTTGTGTTGATAAGGTTGTATTGAGCAAATTTTCCAATCATTGCCTATTTGTCTCCTAATTATTGATTGTAACCTTTCATTGTGCAGCAACTTGCATTAATAGGTGGTTTATAACCCACTAATGGACCTCTAGTATAGCCCCAAATATTTCCGATGACTTTAGGGCTTTTACCCGTAGAAACTCCATTCACAACGATTGTAGGTCTGCCTCCCACAACATCTGCTGCTTCTGTTGTGCTCAAAGCAACAACGCCTGCACTTTGTTCACTTGCTGTGCCTTGTGTTGCGATAGACACCAAGTCAAGCTCTGTTGTGTTGGAATCAGCAAGCGCGATTCCGCTGATTGCCACTGCTGCGACAATGCTCATGCATACTTTCTTCATGAAAGCCTCCTAAGTTAATCTTGATAACAAGCACTAGTTGACACTATATCGTAAAAATCCAAAATTTTTGTAGAGAAACTTTAATCTTTTGTTGTGTTGTTTATCAGCAAAGATTCTGGCAGGTTGATTGCTATGAGGCTAACATCTCTTGCAATGATGTCAAAATGGAGGTGCGACTAAAGTCCGCACGCATGATTGAATGTGTGCGATTGAAATCGCACCTCCAAAAACTTCAAACACATGAAACATTTTGTCATTGCGAGCGAGTCTAACAAGTGTGGCAATCGACTGTGTTGGATTACAAACACGGTGGATTGCTTCGGGCAAGCTCGCAATGACATAAAATATGGCAATCAACCCCCCAAATGTGCGGCGATTGCACTTTGTAGCGCGGCGATTCGGCGCAGGCTCTCGTCTTTGCCAAGCGCCATCATCGCGACAAAAATCGGCACGCCGCCGCCCTTGCCTAAGAGTGCGAGCCGCAGGAGCAAGAAAGGCTTGTTTGGTGCGATATTTTGCGCAAAAGCCGATTCGAGCGTTTGCGCGTCATCAAACGTCAAGCTTTGCAGAATCTCAAAAGATTGTGCGAGCATATCGATTGCGCTTTGCTGTGCGTTTTTCGCAAAAAGCTTCTTATCATACACGGGCGGATTCATTATCTCGAGGTAATGTTCCTTCATCTCAACAAGCGTCTTGCAACGTTCCTTGAGCGCGGGAAACAGAATCGCGGCGATTTGCGGCTCGATAGAGACGCCAAAAGGCTCGAGCAATCCGCGCAAAGAATCGTTGCTTTGCGCGTTGAGGTAGTGATGGTTGAGCCAGAGTAGTTTTGAGGGGTTGTAGGCTGAAGGCGCTGTGTTGATGTCTTTGACATCAAAGATTTGCAGCAAAGTTTGCTTGCTAAAAATTTCCTCATCACCGCAACTCCAACCAAGCCGCACCAAGAAATTGAGCAATGCTTCGGGCAGATAGCCCGCTTGCGCATAGTCCATCACACCCATTGCGCCATCGCGCTTGCTCAATTTCTTGCCCGATTCATTGCAAATCATCGGGATATGAAAAAAACGTGGAACAGGGAAACCCAAAGCTTGATAAAGCAGAATCTGTTTGGGTGTGTTGCTCAAATGGTCATCGCCGCGAATCACATCGGTAACGCCCATAAGCGCGTCATCGACAACAGCGCTGAAATTGTAAATCGGTGTGCCATCGCTACGTGCGATGATGAAATCATCAATTTCTGTGGCTTGGACACTCACTCTGCCTTTGATTCCGTCCTCGATGACAATCTCGCCACTAAGCGGCGCTTTGAGCCGCACGACAGGCGCGATTCCCTCCGGCGGCACTCCCTCAAAATCACGATATTTGCGGTTATAGCGCGGCGTCTCACCCCTTTTGCGCTGCTCCTCGCGCAAGGTTTCAAGCTCGTCTTTGCTCATATAGCAATAATATGCGGCTTTGGAATCAAGGAGTTTCTGAATCTGCTCTTTATAAAGCTCAAGACGTTTGCTTTGGTATTCAATTGTGCCATCATAATCGAGTCCGAGCCATTCAAAGGCGCGCAAAATGCCTTCTTTTGCGTCCACAGAATTGCGCGCAAAGTCGGTGTCTTCGATACGTAAGAGAAATTTTCCACCCTTTGCCCGTGCATAGAGATAGTTGAACAACGCAGTGCGCAGCCCGCCGATGTGCAGATTGCCTGTGGGCGAGGGGGCAAATCGAGTGATAATCATGGAGCTTCCTTATTGGTAAGATTAGTATCTAATAGCAAAACAGGCGTTTTGGATTGAATCGTATTGTCCATATCTAAATCAATGAGCCAAAGATAATGCAGATTATACACATCAGCATAGGGTTCGATTTCGGCAATGAAATATTCACGTGAAATACGGACAGAAATAACCTTGCCAACCTTGATACCTTCAAAGAAGATTCCGTCAAGTCCGCTTGTGATGACTTCATCGCCTTCGTTAATGCGAATCCATTGGGGGATATAGCTTGCCGTGAGCATGTTTTTGTTCGGAGAGCCTGTGATGATTCCGGGTGCTTTGTTCTCGCCGATATAGACGCTATAAACATTATTTGGGTCACCATTGAGCAAGCCCATAAGCCGTCCCTGCGAGTTTAGGGCGATTCCAACGACATTATTATCAAACACCAAGCCAAAGATTTTGCCTTCTTGCATATTTGTCAGCGAGTGTTCGAGCCAAACGCGCTCGAAATTGCCAAGCTGGATATAGGAGAGGATTCGGACAAGCGAGGTTTGTGGGGTTGCATGAACATTTTCATGGCTATGCAGAATCTGCCGCAAAATGCGGTTCTCGGATTCAAGCGCAAGGTTTGTGAGTTTGCGTTCTTCTTCGTCTTTGAGCCGCTTATTAAGGGTATCGATTGTCTGTGCTTGGTCGAAATATTTGGACCAAGCAGCATTTGAATTCTCGGAAATCTCAAGGAACAGTTTTTTGAAATAGTCGCTGATGTTGAGCATTTGTGTGTGTACCTCGCTCCCAATTTTGAGCGAGACAAAAAAGACAACAGCAATGGAAACGAGCCATAGAAAAAACTTCTTAAAAGTATTATTCATAAGCTAGTTGCTGGAGCAAATCGATTTCTTCAAGTGCTCGCCCTGTGCCTTTTGCAACAGCAAGCAAGGGTTCATCGGCGACATACACAGGGAGTTTTACGATTTCTGAAAGATATTTGTCAAGTCCGCGAATGAGCGCCCCGCCGCCTGTGAGGGCGATTCCATCTTCGACAATATCACCCGCCAAATCAGGCGGCATGCTTTCGAGCACGTCTTTGAGCGCATTGCTGATTTCTTTGAGCGATTCTTTAATCGCTTCGCGGACATCATCGCTTGTTAAATCAATTGTGTGCAAAAGCCCGCTGACTTGGTCGCGCCCTTTGACTTGCATGCGCAATGGTGTATCGAGGCTAATCGCCGAGCCGATGTCGATTTTGATTTCTTCGCCCGTGCGTTCGCCAATGAGCAGATTGTATTTGCGGCGGACATAGTCCACAACTGCCATATCAAATTTATCGCCTGCAACGCGAATCGATTTGCTGATGACAAGCCCACCGAGCGAAATCACGCCAATCTCTGTCGTGCCACCACCAATGTCGACAACAAGGTTGCCACGTGGTTCTTTAATCGGCAACCCCGCGCCGATTGCTGCTGCCATTGGTTCTTCGATGAGGAAAACTTCACGCGCACCTGCGCTCATTGCCGATTCTTTGACTGCCTTGCGTTCGACTCCCGTGAGCCCATAGGGCACACAAACAATGATTCGCGGACGCACAAAGGTTTTGCGCTTGTGCGTTTTTTCGATGAAATAGCGAATCATCTTTTCGGTCATATCAAAATCGGCAATCACGCCGTCTTTCATCGGGCGAATCGCTTGGATTCCACCGGGCGTTTTGCCGACCATTTCTTTTGCCTCTCTGCCCACAGCAAGAATCTTGTTCTTGCCATATTTCTCGCTTTGCACAGCTACGACAGAGGGTTCGTTAATCACGATTCCTCTATCTTTGACAGAAACAATTGTGTTTGCCGTTCCTAAATCGATAGAAATATCATAGGAAAATAATCCAATCACTTTATCAAGTATCATTGTTGCCTACCTTTTTAAATCCCTTATTGAACTTATGCACTCTTTTTGCCTCGCTTGTTGATGAGCATTGGCTTTTGATTTTCCAGAATCGACTCTTTGGTGATGATAACCTCATAGCCTCCAAGCTCGGGAAGGTCA
Organism: uncultured Helicobacter sp.; assembly: GCA_947177485.1. Taxonomy (GTDB): domain Bacteria; phylum Campylobacterota; class Campylobacteria; order Campylobacterales; family Helicobacteraceae; genus NHYN01. The sequence goes on along the minus strand of CAMWUR010000020.1, from coordinate 31,021 downwards.
TACATCAAATCCAAGATATGCTCCTCGATAATCGCACGCAAGCCTCGAGCGCCTGTCTTACGTTTAATCGCGAGTGTAGCAATTGCTTCGAGCGCTTCGTCTTGAAAGGTGAGCTCAACATTGTCCATTGCGAATAGTTTTTTGTATTGCCGCACAAGCGCATTTTTAGGCTCTTTGAGAATCGAAACCATGGCTTCCATGTCGAGGTCTTGGAGTGTGGTAACGACATGCAAGCGCCCAACAAGCTCGGGAATAAGCCCATAACTCACCAAATCATCGGGTTCGACAAGTGAGAGAAGCTCGATTTCTTCGCTTTTGCCTCGCTTTTGCCCGTGGAATCCGAGCGTGTTGCCCCCGAGGCGGCGCTTGATGATGTCGAGGATTCCGTCAAACGCGCCGCCGCAAATGAATAGGATATGGCTTGTATCAATTTGCACAAAATCTTGGTTGGGGTGTTTGCGCCCGCCTTTGGGCGGGATATTGACGACACTGCCTTCGATGATTTTGAGCAGTGCTTGTTGCACGCCTTCGCCCGAGACATCGCGCGTAATCGAGCGATTCTCCGAGAGGCGCGAAATTTTATCAATCTCATCGATAAAAACGATTCCACGTTCAGCTTTTTTGATGTCAGAACCTGCTGCTTGCAAGAGGCGCGTGAGGATATTCTCGACATCTTCGCCGACATAGCCGGCTTCTGTGAGGCTCGTTGCGTCTGAAATCGCGATAGGTACATCGAGGAATCGTGCGAGAGTTTGTGCCATAAGCGTTTTGCCGCTGCCTGTCGCGCCAATCAGTAAGACATTGCTTTTTGAAATTTCTGTTTCATCATCGCTTTCATTTTGTCGAAAAATGCGTTTGTAGTGGTTATAGACAGCAACGGAAAAAACCTTTTTTGCTCGCTCTTGACCGATGACATATTCATCAAGCGCATTCTTGAGCTCTTTTGGTGTTGGGAGCTGTTTTTGTTCGTCGTCCATAGCTTTTTCGCTGATTTCTATCTCGTCTGTGATAAATCCCTTGCGTTTGAAGATTTGGTAGGCAGAGACCGTGCAATTTTTGCAAATATACACGCCTGCTCCAGCAATGGTCGGATTTTCGTTTGTTTCTTCAACACCACAAAAACTACATTTTTTATTCATCGTCCTTCCTTGTGCGATTGATAACGGGGATTCCACGCGTTGATTGTAAGACAAACTCGCAAAATTGTGCAACGAGCTCGCTGTATGGCTCGTTGTTGCGCAAGCAATCCTCTGCTGCCTCACGCACAACTTCCTTGCCTGAAAAAAGACGTTTGTAGAGTGCCGCGATTCTGTCGATTTCTTCGCGCTCTAGCAATTGGCGCATGCGGTAGCGGTTGAGCCCTTTGAGTGTGGCATGATTGCCTTGTGCGATACAAAAAGGCGGCACATCTTGCCCCAAAGCCGAAGCGCCCGCAAGCATTGCGCCTTTGCCGATTCGCACGAATTGGTGAATCCCGCTTAGCCCCCCGATTGTTACATAATCGCCAATTTCGATGTGCCCTGCAAGACTTGCGTTGTTGGAAAAGATGCAATAGCTGCCAATGTTGCAATCATGTGCGATATGCGTATATGCCATGAAAAGATTGTTGCTGCCAATTTGTGTGAGCGATTTGCCATTTGCTGTACCCGGATTGAATGTCGTAAATTCACGAATGATGTTGTTATCGCCAATGCGCAATTCTGTGGGCTCGCCTGCATATTTCAAATCTTGCGGTTGCGTGCCGAGCACGGCGCCGGGGAAAATGGTGTTGCCTGTGCCCAGAGTGGTACGCCCTACAATCGTAACATTGTTGTGAATCGTGGTGTTATCGCCAATGCAAACATCAGCACCAATCACGCAGAAATGCCCAATGCGGACATTTTTGCCAATACGTGCTGATTTGTCAACAATGCTCGTTGTGGCAATTTCACTCACGATTGTTCCTTGTTGTCGATGATTTTTGCCATGAGCTCTGCTTCGGCAACGAGCTTTTCACCTACAAATGCCTTGCCCTCAAGCAGCCAAATGCTGCCCTTGTGTTTGAGGACATTCAGACGATAATCGAGCCTATCGCCCGGAATGACAGGACTGCGAAACTTTGCCTTGTCGATGCTCATAAAATACACAATCTTGCCATCGCTTGTTGTGTCGATTCCAAACATACTTGTGAATGCGAGAATCCCGCCTGCTTGCGCGAGCCCCTCGATGATGAATACACCGGGATAGATAGGCTGTGTGGGGAAATGTCCACAAAAAATTTCTTCGTTAATTGTGATATTTTTGTAGGCATAGATGTCCTTGTCTGCCTGCATTGCAACAACTCTATCCACGAGCAATAAGGGGAATCGGTGTGGCAAAATGTCCCGAATCTTGCGTATGTCAAAGTCCATAACCAAACCCTGCTAAGACGATATAGAAAATTTATTCTAACAGATTCTAACAAAAACATAGCTAAAAGTTGCCCGAGTCTTTGTGGGAATCTTGCGCGTCCAAAAGCAGCAGCGATTCGATTGTTTCTTCTTGAAACAGCGCATAATGCGAGAGTGTGAAGCTTTGGTGGAGCGCAAAATCTTGCACGACCAAAATGAGGCTTATGCCATATTCCATGCCTTCAATGGCTCGCCGCGCAGCAATTTCTATATGCAATGGTGGTGGTGCAAACAGCAGCTGTGCAATGCTTGTATAACGTGTGTTGCACAATTGATTGAATGTGGCAAGTGTCAGTAGCATGATTTGCTTATCGGTGTAGCCGATGTTGTTGTGCAGCAAGCAAACCTGAAATTTTTGCTTGCGCAAAGCCTGCTTGCTGCTTGCTAGGGAATGTGTGAGTGTGTAGCATGGCAGTAGATTCTGTTCCAAATCTTCAAGGCGCGTGAAAAAAGGATAATAAAAATATTGTTGTTTTTTATAAATATGATAGGGAATTTTCTCGCGTTCAAGTTCGATTCGACGTGAGTATGTCGCGATTCGCTGGTGAATGGGGTATTCGGCATAGCGCGATTGCGCAACGGGGCAGAACATCTCGCTCGGATTTTTGCCTGCACGTTCACGTTGGCTTTGCAACGCATAAAAACAGCCACAATAGTTTTGGCGATAGAGCTTGTCTTTTTTGGCAAGATTCTGCTGTTTTTGTGTGCCGCCGTTGCTGCGACAATCGAGTGCGACAAAAGAGAGCCCATGTTCTGCGGCAATCGCCTCACCAAGTGCAAAAAGTTCGGCTTGAGGTTTCAGCGGGCTTGTGAGCAGGGTTGTCGTGATATGCGTGATTCCAAGCTCCTTTGCCTTTTGCGCGCTTTTGTGCAAGCGCATTGCAAAGCAGATTCCACAGCGCTCGCCTTTTTCAGGCGCGTTTTCGTGTCCTTCTGTTGCACAAAGCCATGTTGCAACATTATAGCTTTCGTCCATGAGCGCAACACCGAGCATCGCACAGCTACGTGCAACATCGAGCAAGCGCAATTGATATTCTTCATAAGGGTGAATGTTGGGATTGTAAAAATACCCAATCAGACGCGCGCTGGGATAGAGCATGCGTAATTCTGTAAGGAAATGGTGACTGTCTACACTGCAACAGATGTGTACAAGAATCGATTCGTTACTATTTCGCATGACAAACTTTCAGCAATTTTTGTGTTAAGCATACCATAAAACTACTGCTATGTAGATTAAGCAAAATATAAAAATATTTCTGTATAATTCTTATATGAGTAAATATATGCTGCGAAATCACATTCAGTTCTATTTATAGATTGTGGGAGGGAGCAATAATGGCTGTTAAGCTATTTCATGGAAAGAGTGTTGCGAATCGATTAATATTCATTTCAAGTTTATTAATTATGCTAATCATCGTATTGACGAGTTTGATTAATTATTATATCTCAAAAAATGACACAATTGCAGAGTTAAAAGAGGAACAAAGCACAACAAATCTTAATACTTTCAAACTTTTTAATACCTATATCGAATCCAAACGTGTGCTTATGGAGATTCTTGCAAGTGAATTTGCCGATTATCCCAAGATGAATGATGAACAAATGATCCATTTATTGTGGCTATTTCGAGAATCGAGTCGATTAGATTTGGTGTATGCTGGAATCGATAAAACAGCAATTAACTATCGTTCTAATGGTAAGATTCTTACACTTGAACAGGGTTATGATGTGCGTGAACGCGGGTGGTATCGGCAAGCTAAAAATGCAAATAGTTTTGTAACAACTCTGCCTTATAAAGACTCGAGTGGCAATATTTCAATTAGCTATGTGAACCCAATTCTTGCAAACGGTCAGTTTATAGGTGTTGTTGCGAGCGATGATAATTTTAATGTGATTAATAAAGAAGTCTTAGAAGTTGGTAACTCCAATCATATTTTTACAATCATCTATGTAACCGATGGCACAATCGCATTTCACACAGATTCAACAAAAATCCTCACACAAGATGCGCTCGGTCAAAGCATTGCAACTCATTTGCAGGCAAATCCGAGCTATCTCAATAGTCGTGAGTTTTTTGAGGTAGATGTTGAAGGCTCGCTGATGAATGTCATTTGTTCTGCAACAAGCGATAGTGTTTTTCGTATTTGTTCTATTTTGCCCGAGCATTTTTATACCGATTCGATTCGTTCTGTTGCATTGCAACAAATCTTAATCGGAATTGTTGCGATGGCTGTTGCATTGCTTTTTATCCGCTTGTCGATTGTATTCAATCTACGACCTCTTGCGAGCATTCAAAATGGGCTCGATTCGTTTTTTGCATATATCAACCATGAAACGGAGCAAATTTCTCAAGTTGCAATCCAATCACGTGATGAATTTGGACAGATTGCGGCTGTTATCAATAAGAATATCCAAAAAACCCAAGACGCTATTATTCAAGACAAAGAATCTGTGCAAGAGACTATCAATATTGTTCGTCTTGTTGAAAAGGGCGACCTCACAGCACGAATCCAAGCAAATCCACAAAATCCACAGCTCATTGAACTGAAAAATGCCCTCAATACTCTACTTGAAATTTTGCAGCAAAAAATTGGCTCGAATATGACGGTGATTCAAGAAATATTTGAGCAATATAAGAATCTTGATTTTCGAGAAATTATCCAAGATGCACATGGAGATGTCGAGATGACAAGCAATGTTTTGCGCGAAGAGATTGTGAGCACATTGCGTACTTCGCTCGATTTTGCTAATGCTTTATCAAACGAAACTAAGAAGCTCCAGACTTCTGTTGATTCTCTTATGGATTCAAGCGGTTCTCAAGCAAGCTCTTTGGAACAAACGGTCGCGGTTTTGGAACAAATCACGGTATCAATGAATCATATCTCAACCAAAACAAACGAGGTTGTAGCGCAATCGGAGGCGAACAAGAACATCATCGGAATCATTCGCGAGATTGCCGACCAGACGAGCCTGCTCGCGCTCAATGCCACGATTGAAGCGGCGCGCGCGGGCGAACATGGGCGCGGATTTGCCGTTGTGGCAGACGAAGTGCGCAAGCTCGCCGAGCGCACAGGCAAGAGCCTTAGCGAGATTGAGGCGAACACGAACATTCTCGTGCAGAGTATCAACGACATGGCAGAAGCGATTAAGGAGCAGACGCAGGGCATTTCGCAGATTAACGAAGCGGTCGTGTCGATTGAATCGATGAATAGCGAGAATCTCAAAATCGCCCATGCGTCCGCCGCAATCTCGAATCAGGTGAGCGAGATTGCCAATCATATCCTCGAAGACACGAGGCGCAAGAAATTTTAAATCTGCAATCCTTCGGGATTATAGCTCGATTCGAGCGCCTGCTCATGCGTGATTTGCCCGCCCACAACAAGCCGCCGCAAAGAATCATTGAGCAGCACCATTCCTGTGCCAGCGCCCAGCGCAATCTGTGTTTCGATTTGGTGTAGCTTGTTGTCGCGAATGAGATGTGCAATTGCTGTGGTGTTGTGCAGAATCTCAAACGCCGCGACTCTGCCGCCGCCAGTCTTTGGGACAAGCACTTGCGCCACGACAAGCAGCAGCGACTCGGCGAGCGCAGCACGTACTTGCGGCTGCTCGTCTCCGCCGAAGCTGCCGATGATGCGCGAGATTGCGCCAACACTCGAGCTCGCATGCACGGTTGAGAAGACCAAATGCCCGCTTTGCGCGGCGTTGAGCGCAAGCTCGAAGCTTTGTTTGTCGCGCAGCTCGCCGATATAAATCACATCGGGATCTTCGCGCAGCGCCGCTCTGATGGCTGTGCGTATATTTTTTGTGTCGCTGTGCAGATTGCGTTGCGAGAAATGCGAGTGAATCGGCGCATGCACAAATTCAATCGGGTCTTCAATCGTGATGATGTGCTTGCTTTGTTCCATGTTGATTTGGTGCAACATCGCTGCAATTGAGCTGCTTTTGCCACTGCCTGTCGCGCCGCAAAAGAGTACGAGCCCACGCTTTTTGCGCAAGATTCGGAAAAACAACGGCGGCGCGCAGAGGGCTTGGAGCGTGGGCGGCGTGGTCGGAATCACGCGCAGCACGGCAGAAAGACCATTTTGTGTGTGGTAGAAATGCGCGCGGTAGCGCGAGAATCCCTCAAACGCAAAGCTACAATCAAGCTCTTTGTTACGTTCGAGCGCCTTTTTTTGCGATTCATCGAGCAAGCCGCGCAATAACGTTTGCAGCTGCTCATCGCTTGGCGCGTTGGCAATGGGTTGTAACGTGCCCTCAATGCGCATGCACAGCGGCGCGCCCGCAACGATATGAATATCGCTCGCCTCTCTTGCCTCGTGCAGAATCTGCTCCCATTGTACGTGCATTGCGCGTCCTAGTGCAGATTCGCGTTGAGCTCGATTTTGCGATTGGAACGAAACGCAATCATCGCGCCGGTTTTGGCGTTTTGGCGGAAATGGATTCCGTGTTTGCCCGAGAGTTCGCGCCCTTTGTAGAGCCCGCTCGCGTTGATTTGGAATCCCGGATTCGCCTCGGCAATCTTCGCGGCTTCTTGCTCGCTTATTGCAAAAACCGTGCCCGCCAAAACGGCGATTCCACCATCGACAATGCAACCATCGCCAAGACTGATTCCTGTTGCGCTATTCACGCCCAAAAGGCAGTTTTTGCCAATGCTGATGGGCTCGGTGTTGCCGCCGCTCAAAACGCCAAGAATGCTTGCACCACCGCCGACGTCTGTGCCCTCGCCTACAACCACGCTCGAGCTAATGCGCCCTTCGTTCATGCACGCGCCCATCGCGCCCGCGTTGAAGTTCACATAGCTTGCACCGGGCATTTGGGTATAGCCACCACTGCCAAGATATGCGCCAAAACGTGTTTTCGCTGTGTCGAGCAGGCGAATATTATCAACTTGTGGAATCACTTGCATGAGGTAGCGCGGGAATTTATCGACAAAGTCAATCGTTGGGAACTCGCCGTTTAGGCGGAGTGGAATCTCATGTTTGCGCAACCACGCGAGCGAGTAGGGCGTGTTGCCACTCCATGCGACGTTCGTGAGCTGCCCAAAGATTCCGTCCAGATTGAGGCTGCGCAAAGGCGCTTTGCCAAGCGAGAGTGCGAGCAGCTTCATGTAGCTTGTTTCGACACTCTCGCATGGTGTGTCGCCAAACAGAATGCAGAATCGATAGGCGATTCTCTTTCCGTCTTTGCGTTCGCCCGCAATCAGCTCTTTGAGTGCAAGCAAAACTTGGATATTGCGGTGTTTTTGTGAATCGGCAATCGCTTCGAGCACAAAAGGCTCGAAATGCGCAAAGGCTTCGTTCAAAAACGCGGTGTTGAGCTCATAAATCTCCTCATTTGGGCTTTTGTAAATGGGCTTTGCCTTTGTGGCAGCGCTTGCGAGCACGGCAAAACTCCCGAGATTCTCGTTTTGCCAATTCAACACAGGAAAATGCGCCACAAGCACTTTTTCATCGGGCTCGCTGATTTCGACACGGCAGATTCCAAACCCAAGCGGCGCTCTATATCCCGCCTCTTTCTGAAAGTTTTGGACAAAATTGTTGAAGCTTTCAACGCTCATTTTGGACTCCTTTTTTGCGCTGATTCTAGCATAATTATTGCCAACAAACACAGCGCGAATGCGAGTGGTTTGGCTGTGAAATTTATCAAAGATTAACTTTTCGTTAGATTTCAATGCGGATAATTGCGATTGTATTTTTATCAACACGGAGGAAGATTATGAATATCTTGACTAAAGTTTGTATCACAACTAGTTTGGCTGCAAGCCTTCTTGCTGGCGTTGCGAGCGCTGCTGCATATAACCTCGATACTGCAAATTCGAGCGTGAAATTCAGCGTTTCTCACCTTAAGCTCACCAAAGTTGATGGCGAGTTTAAAGATTTTAGCGGGAAAATCGACTATGAGGGCGGCAAGCTCAATGTGCTTGAGGGCTCTGTGGCGATTAAGTCCATCGACACAGCAAATGAGAAGCGCAACGCGCACTTGAACGCTCCTGATATGTTCGATTCGGCAAAGCACCCCTATATCACCTTTAAAATGACAGATTTTAGCGGTGGTAAAATCCATGGCGATTTGACGATTAAAGACACAACAAAACATGTCGCCTTTGATGCAAAAGTTGTTGAAAATGGCAACAAAATCACGATTGACGCAACAGGCGCGATTAACCGAAGTGAGTTTGGAATCGCATGGGACAGCGTGTTCAAAGACAATGCTGTTGGCGAAGAAGTGAACATTATTTTGCATCTTGTCGCAAGCAAATAGCTTGTCTTGAAACCGCTTGCTGCCTTTACCCTCTTTGAAGCATTGCTTGCATTGGTTGCAGGCGGCTTTGTGGCGCTCTTTTTCGCGCATTTTGCGCATGGCGCGCTGCAAAGCCATGCGTTTCAAAAATCTTTTGCCACGGCGCAAGAAGAGCTGGATTCTGTGCGCTTTGTGCTCACCAACCATCTCCGCGAGGCGTTTGCTCCAAGCATTGTTCTTGCTCCGGATTCTGCGCGCTGGCATGTGCCCATCTTTCCCTATCCGTTGCGGCTTTTGCCCGCTGATAATCCCAATGAATATCATGTTGCACAAAGCATTCCGCAAACCTCCGCGCCTCTGCTTGCCCATTGTGTGGATAGCGCGCAAACGACTAGCGCAACGTTGGAGAATGGGATTCTGTCTGCCGCGCTTGGCGCATGCGAGTGGGCATATCTGCTCGATTCCACTCCACATTCTTTGCAATACGATTCTGCTGCGCAATGGTTGCGCATTCTCCCCACAGGCTTTGGGCAAGAAGCAAGCGCGTTTGCGATGGACGCGGATAGCGGCGGAATCTGGCTGCGGCTGTGCGTTCGCCCCGCGACGTTTGCGCGCCATGCATGCGCGCATGACGCGAGCTCCGAAATGTGTTTGCGCGGCTTATGCGGCGAATGGAAGGCGCTTTGAGACTTCATGGCTTTGTGTTGTTGCAAGCACTTGGCGGAATGCTGTTGCTTTCGTTTTTGTGCTTTGTGCTGCTGTTTTCGCGCCATACACTCGCCCAACAAAGCCTGCACACGCACGCACGCACGCAGCTTGCGCTTTATGCCGCTAGCGCATTGCGATTGATTGAAAGCGCGATTGCGCGCCACGATGTGCTGCCGAGCGCCACGCCGCAAACATTCGATTCCAATCACCCGAGCATGCTCGGCACAATCGCTGCGCCCTATGCGCTGCTTTTTAATATCGTTGCGCTCGATGATACATTTGATTGTATTGAGCTTGTTGCGCAGGCGCAACTACCCGATAATCTCACATTGCATTATTATGATTCTGCCCTGTTGCGGAATGGCAAGATTCTGCGCCCCAAAATGCCATGTGCTGTGAGTCGCATGTTTTGAATTGGTTTTGCAAAAGTTGTTTGTGAGATTTGGCGGATTCTATTGTTCCAAAAGCGCTCTAATGAGCTCGAGTGTGTCGATGTTGGTTTGCTTGACAACATCTTCGAGGCTCATTGCTTGCACATCAATTTGCTTGCCTTGTTGCGCAAGAAATGCGGCAAACTTCTGTTCGTTTGTGCCCAGATACTCCATAGTTTTGCTCAACTTTGCGTTTTTGAAATGTTCAAAAAGCTCTTGTTTTGGATTCTCTTGCATCATCAATACGGCAAATGCGCTAAGGAGCAAACATGCAAGAATCACAAAGAGGCTTTTCCCGCGAAAGAATTTTTTAAACGGCGCAAAATTGACGACAATATGCAGCACACAAGCCACAATCATCGCCATTCCGACCCATTCATGCACAAATTCCACACCGCCAAAATCGAGATGAAAAAACAGCAACACACCCGTGATTCCAACGATAAAGAATGTGGCAATAGTCGAGCCTGTCGCAATGGGACGCGAGATTCTCATTTTGTTTCCTTTGATGTTTTTGTGTTCTACCATAAATTATAACCCCGCCCCCCGCTGAAGTTTTGCTTAGAATCTTGCAATGGGCAGGCGATACAAAGCGCACAAATGGGACTAGCGCGATTCGTCTGCGCCCCAAATCCCGAGAGGGCATGAGGCGCTGCGCATTTTTGTTTTTGCAGCCACGAAACAGCCGCACAATCGGCATTGCTTGGTGACTCGCACAAGCTTTTCACATTCAAGGCAGCTTTGCAGCCGTTGCTGCGCGATGTCATCAGACACAAAGGGAGCTTCGCCAATGCCAAGCACGTTTTTGAGCACATCGCTCGCGGCATTGAGGACGTTGTAGCTCTTGCTTTCGCGCGCTTTGCGCCGCGCTCGTTTGCAGTTGCAGCCCATGTCGTGCAATGGTTATGCAACGAGATTCACGCTCGAGCCATTGCCGTTTGTCGTGTCGGTCTTGACTAAGTGCAAAATCGCATGCAATTGTTGCAAGAGCGGGCTTTCGACGTCGTTTTTGTCTTCAGAAAGATAGACGGCATGCACATGCTTCACAATATCGCGAAACGAAGCCTGATTGCCGCTTTGTTGCAAGAGTTTGGCGATGTTTTCGTCCAAATCGCTGCGCAAATAGTCGAGCTCGAGCTTGGTGAAGAGTTCGCCCTTTTTCAGGCTGTCTTTGAAAATCGGCGCGGCGCTCGAAAGCATGCTGCGCGCGCCAAGCGAAAGCACAGACGCCTTGCCCCCAGCCTTTTTGAGCTCCGCAAACGCATGCTCTGCTTCAATGGCGTTTTCGAGCCCCTCGATGACTTTGTCTTTGTCATCGACATAAGCTGCTTGAATGTCTTGGAAGTATTCGATGACCTTTTCTTTGCCACCGAAATACTCGGTGTTTGTCATCGTGCCGTCCAAATTATCATCTTTTTCGATGAAGTTGTTGAATCGTTCCTCGAAAGTCGATTCCATTTTGCCCGATTGCATGAGGAAAATATCCGCGCCTTGCAGATAGCTTTTGGTCTCTTTTGCAAAAATTTCGACAATCTTACCGTTTTGCATTTTATACCCCATTGCCTGCGTAACGCCAATCTTGAGCTCCGCGCCCTCGTCATCGAGCGGGTCGATGATTAAGTCGCCATTCTTGTCGGCGCTAGCATAGCCTTGATTGTAGGCGATGTCTTGCAACCAACCGCCAAGTAACTCTTCGGCTTTGCCTGTGATGCGCACGATTCCATCATCGCGATAATAAAAATTAGACGATTCGAACTTGGTTTTGAGTTTGTCGAGGTTGTCTTCGGTCAAATGCATGAGCATGCGCTTTTGCGTGTTTGGGTCGGTGAACAAAACGAGCTGCTTGCCTGCGGGGCGGACGTATTGCCCCTGCCCGTTGAGATGAAAGGTCGCAAATGGGCTGCCTTTGAGCAAATATTCTTCAAGAGACCTAGCAGTCGATTTTTTGAAGTCCTCCATGTCCTTCTTTGCTTCGGCTTCCATCGAAGTTTTGCCAAGCGTCTTGAAACGTCCGCGATTTTCAGCCAATCCTGCAGAAAACACGGCGGTTTCTCGAACGTTGTAGAGTGGATTGATATTCATGATAGCCTCCTTGCTATATTAGATATATCATCATCAAATCGGCATGATAGCACAAAAATTTATGTTTTGCATGTCTCCTAGCGTCATTGCGAGCGTGGCAATCAACGAGCAGAGAATCCCAATGCGTTCAAGCATGTTTGATTGCCGCGCTCGCGCTGCTCACTCGCAATGACGATGGTTTAGAGATTCTATAGAGTTCTTAAAACATACGATTCGGAGTTTCAACAAACAAAAAGCAGAGATTGGCTAGAATCATTGCGCCCGCTGTTGCCTTACGCGGGCACGCGGGCAATTCACGTTAAGGAGCTTGCCATGTCTCGCAAGAGAAATGTCAACCTTCCTGTCCGTAGATTCTATCTCAAATTTTCATTGTTTTTCCTGAAATTTGAGATTTGCATCGAAAGGTAGGAAGCTGCTGGCTCTTAGAGACCTAAGAGCCAGCCTTCTTGCTTGTTTTGCCTGACGTTTTTAGAACCCCAAGCAAATCCCATCACGACTAGGCAGAATCATTGCGCCCGCGCTTGCCTTATTTACGCGGGCACGCGGGCAATCCAACTCATGGGAGGCTAGCATGTCGCGCAAACGACTTGTGAAGCGTCCCGTCCGAAGATTATACCTCAAAATCAGGCTTTTTGGCTGAAATTTGAAACGATAAGCGTAGCTAACATTTTATGCCATATCGGCATGCAAATGGTAGCTGTTGCAATGCAAACATTGGAACAAATAGCCCCGAAAGTCTCCTTTTTTGCGCAGCTTCTCTTTGTTTGCCTCGATAAAATTATATTTCTTGTCATTTTCGATGATTTTATTGTTATAGCAACAAAACACAAGATTGTTTTCGAGTCCACGTTTTTGAATATCGCGCCAACCGACATAATCGATAAATTTGCAAAAATCATTGCAACAATGCGGGACATATTCTTGCTGCTGCCCGCGATACGATGGCGTTTTGTGTTGTAGTTCATGCAGGGATTCTTTGGGCATTGTTTTGGGAATATCGCTCCAATAGTCATAAAATTCACCGCAAAATTTCTCGGCTGCCTTGCCATTACTCACACATTCGGGGCAAAGAATCTCGACGTTTTCTTCGGCATAGAACATGCCCGTATAGACGAGTGGAGAGACGATGCCGCAGCATTCGCAGGCGAGGTCGTTGATGTTGTGTTCAAAGAATTTGTCGCGGATATTATCGTTTATATATTTAAATTTTGGAAGTTCCATACAATAAATGTCCCTTTGCTGCTACTTTTTGGTTTTATTGTTAGAATAGTTCCAGATTATGGTTAATCAAATGTAAATCGTCTTGCAATACCGCCACAATCCTATGCCACAACTTGCGATAGATTGTTACGTAATTTCTGCTACAATCGGCTTTTCTAAAGGACACACAATGCACAAAGACGTTTTAACACTCGGAATCGACATCGGCAGCACAACGGCGAAAGTCGCGCTGTTTGAAGGAGATTCTCTTCTCTATAAGAAATATGAAAGACACTATTCCAAAGTGCGCGAAAAGAGCATTGAGCTCATACGCGAGCTCGCTCCGCTCATTGGCGAGCGGAATCTGCGCGTTTGCATTTCAGGCAGCGCGGGGCTTGGGATTTGCAAAGCCACAGGCATTGATTTTGTGCAAGAAGTCTTTGCAACAGCCGAGGCAGTTGGATTCCTCGCTCCCGACACGGATGCCGTGATTGAGCTTGGCGGCGAAGATGCGAAGATTTTATTCCTAAGCGGCGGCACAGAGGAACGTATGAATGGCTCATGCGCGGGCGGAACGGGCGCATTTATCGACCAAATGGTTACATTGCTTGCCATTAGCGCCGAAGAATTTGACGCACTCTCGCTCAAATGCAAAAAAATCTACCCCATTGCCTCACGTTGCGGCGTGTTTGCGAAAACTGATGTGCAGCCACTGCTCAATCAGGGCGTGAACAAAGAAGACATCACCGCGAGCATTTTTCAGGCTGTTGTCGACCAAACGATTACAGGGCTTGCACAAGGGCGCAAGATTGAAGGCAAGGTGATGTTTCTCGGAGGACCTTTGTTTTTCTACAAAGGGTTGCAAAAGGCTTTTGCGCAAACGCTCAAGCTTGACAGTGAGCATGCGCTTTTCCCCGATTATGCGCCCTATTCTGTCGCCATTGGCGTGGCGCTGTGTGCGCGCAAAAGCGAGAAAATTTTCAGCTGTCAAAGCCTCATCGACACGCTCCAAGAATCCAAAAATATGACGTCGCGCAATAAATATCTCGAGCCGTTATTTAAGAGTCCCAAAGATTTCGAGGATTTTGTCGCGCGGCACGAGAATGCAAACGTTGATACAATCGACATCGACACGGCGTTTGAACAAAATGGCAGACAGAAAATCGATGTTTTTATTGGAATCGATTGCGGCAGCACAACAACCAAGCTTGTGGTGCTCGATTCGCAAAACCGCATTGTGTATCAATATTATGATTCCAATCGCGGCAATCCTACGCATGTGATTTATGAGCAGCTCACACATCTCTATGTGCATTTTGGCGAGCAGATTCGCATTCGTGGCAGCGCCGTTACGGGCTATGGCGAGGAACTGATTAAAGCAGGATTCAATCTTGATTCGGGGCTTGTCGAGACAATGGCGCATCTCAAGGCGGCGCAATATTTCAATCCCAATGTGGATTTTATCATCGACATTGGCGGGCAGGACATCAAATGTTTCTTTATCCGCAACGGCATGATTGATTCGATTATGCTCAACGAAGCATGCAGCTCGGGTTGTGGCAGTTTTATCGAAACCTTTGCACGCTCAATGGGCTATGATGTCGCCACTTTTGCGCGGCTTGGGCTTGCCTCAAAACACCCTGTGGAGCTTGGCAGCCGTTGCACGGTGTTTATGAACAGTTCGGTCAAAGAAGCGCAAAAAGAGGGCGCATGCATTGAAGACATTTCGGCTGGGCTGTCGATGAGTGTCGTGAAGAATGCGATTTATAAGGTGATTCGCGCAAAAGACGCGGACGATTTGGGGCAGCAGATTGTCGTGCAAGGTGGAACATTTTTGAATGATGCGGTGTTGCGTAGTTTTGAATTAGAGATTGGCAGAAATGTTGTGCGTCCCAAAATCAGCGGGCTTATGGGTGCATTTGGTGCGGCGTTGTTTGCGAAGAATCTCGACCTTAGCGATTCGACGATTCTTAATCTTGACGATTTGAAAAATTTTGCCCATAGCGCTGCGGCGACAAATTGCAAGATTTGCGGGAATCATTGCCATTTGACGATTAATAAATTTAGCAATGCACAGGGCTCAAAAAAGTTTATCTCGGGCAATCGTTGCGAAAAGCCGCTTGGGGCTAAAAAAATGCGCTCTTTGCCAAATATGTATGAATATAAATTGAACAAGCTTCGGGATTTGATTGCGTATAAGGATTATGATAAATCCAAACTCACAAAAGGCAAGATTGGGATTCCGCTTGGGCTCAATATGTATGAGAATCTGCCCTTTTGGCATACGCTTCTAAGCGAACTGGGTTATGAAGTGGTTGTGTCAGACATCACAACGCGACAGACATTCACGCAAGGGCAATACAGCATTCCAAGCGACACCGTGTGCTACCCCGCAAAGCTTTTGCATGGGCATATCGAGAATCTGCTTGCAAAGGGCATTGAGACAATCTTTTATCCTTGCATGAGCTATAACTTTGAAAGTAGCGAAAAGCACAAAGACCACAGCACGAACAATTATAATTGCCCCGTTGTGGCGTATTATCCCGAGCTTTTGGCTGCGAATGTCGATAAATTGCGCTCTGTGCAGTTCCACTATCCCTATATGGGCTTGCACAAAAAAGATGAGTTTTTCAAAAAAAGCGTCAAATTTTTTACACAGGAGCTCAATCCGAATCATAAAGATGACTTGATTGCAAAATCGATGGGCTTTTTCACTCGAAGTCTCAAGGCAAAACACAAAGAATTTCAAGCCGCACTTGATAAAGCATATCGATTCCGCGAAGAATGGATTGATGACATCAAACAGCAGGGCGCAAAGATTGTGCAAAAGATTCAAGACGAGAATCTTAAAGCCATTGTGCTTTGTGGGCGACCCTATCATATCGACCCAGAAATTAATCATGGCATTGATACGTTGATTAATTCTTTGGGGCTCGTTGTTTTGAGCGAAGATTCAATTGCGCATTTAGCCGAAGCAAAGAATCTGCAGATTCTAAACCAATGGAGTTACCATTCGCGGCTTTATAATGCAGCCGAGTTTGTGTGCAAGCATCAGAACATCGAGCTTGTGCAGCTCGTGAGCTTTGGTTGCGGAATCGATTCGATTACAACCGATGAGGTGCGCTCAATCTTGGAATCGCATGGCAGATTCTATACGCAGCTAAAGATTGATGAGATTAGCAATTTAGGTGCGGTGAAAATTCGGATTCGAAGTTTGCTTGGGGCTATGGAAGAAAAATTGCAACAGGTTCAAACCCAAAATATGCAACAAGTTCATAGTCGATTCATTGTTACTTCAGCGCCAAATTTTCTTTTGCGTCCTCAAACGCCCAAACATTTTGCTAGGGCGCTAGAGACGAGTGAATAGTTAAAACAAGGAGAAAAAATGTTCCATTCAACACCAAAACAAGATAATGTGCATTTACCCCATATTCAATCATGGAGCACACAGGCAAAGGATTCTAACCTTATCAAAGTCAAAGAACGAGAACTTATCAAAGTTCCCTTTACAGAAGAGATGAAAGAAACACACACGATTCTTGTCCCGATGATGTTGCCCATTCATTTTAAATTTTTGGTCAATATCTTACGTTTGCATGGCTATAAGGCGGAGCTGTTGCATAATGATGGCAAGGCTGTTGTGAATGAAGGGCTTAAGAATGTGCATAATGACACATGCTATCCCGCATTGCTCGTGATTGGACAGATGATTGATGCACTCAAAAGTGGGCAATGGGATTTGAATAAGGTCGCGCTGCTCATCACACAAACAGGCGGTGGCTGCCGCGCGAGCAATTATATCTATCTATTGCGCAAAGCATTGAACAAGGCGGGATTTGGCGAGATTCCGGTGATTTCGCTCAACTTTAGCGGGCTTGAAACAGGGCAGGGCTTTCGCGTAACGCGCCCGATGTTGCAAAACCTGCTTTCTGGTGTTGTGTATGGCGATTTGCTCATGCATATCTCCAATCAATGCAAGCCCTATGAAAAAAATCATGGCGACACGGACGCAATGATTGATAAATGGGTTACGCGAATCACCACTCCGGGAACAAATCAGGGCTTGACGAATTATAAGGCGCTCAAGAAAGATACCCGAGCAATCCTTGAAGATTTTGCGTCTATTCCTATGGACATCGACAAAAAAGTCAAGGTTGGAATCGTTGGCGAGATTTATATTAAATTCTCGCCGCTTGGAAACAATAATCTCGAGGATTTTTTGCTTGCCGAAAATTGCGAGATTGTCATACCGGGATTTTTGGATTTCTGCTTGTATTGTATCAATGATACCTTGATTGAAACCAAGCTTTATGGTGGCAAATTCACAACAAAAATGATTTATCATGTTGTG
Source organism: uncultured Helicobacter sp. (assembly GCA_947177485.1). GTDB lineage: Bacteria > Campylobacterota > Campylobacteria > Campylobacterales > Helicobacteraceae > NHYN01. Next base: position 13,580 of record CAMWUR010000020.1, on the reverse strand, counting down.
TATGAATATTTTTGCAAACGGCAGAATGATATGATTAAGGCGATTCAAAAACATGGTGTTTTTCGAGCACCTTCGAGCTTTAAACACACGAAATCGCTTGTCGATGGCTATGTGAGTCAAGCGATGAATATGGGCGAAGGTTGGCTTTTGACAGCCGAAATGCTCGAGCTCATCGAGCAAGGTGTGAATAATATCGTCTGCACGCAACCTTTTGGCTGCCTCCCCAATCATATCGTTGGACGCGGAATGATGAAAACAATTAAAGAAAAAAATCCGCAAAGCAATATTGTTTCTATCGATTATGACCCAGGTGCAACGCGAGTCAATCAGGAAAATCGTATCAAACTCATGTTAAGCAATGCCAAAAAAGAATTGGAATATGCCGAAGCAACTATGTTAGAGGCGCAAAAGCTTGCGTGATGATATTTGGAATCTTCGGAGGTGCGGAATTGAGCGCACACAATAGAATCTATAATGCGTGCGACTAAAGTCGCACCTCCAAAATAAACACAACCGCTACCCAAAAAATAAAAGAGAGAGCACAACAAAAAGAATGGCAGCAATATACAAAATTGCAAAAATGACTTTTGTGCGTGCGAGACATAGCAATAAATAGCATAAAATCATGATACAAAGGATAAAATAGAGCAGGCAAAATGTCGCCATGTTTATCCAACGAAATTGCGGAATGAGCCACCAGCCATTTTCGTATTGGTGGATAAAAAATTGTTGGATAGCACTCAAAGAATCGAATGTTTTTTTACTTAACATTGGTGCGTCTAGCCCGCATTCTCCTGTGGGCAAGAACCATTGTGGAAACCAAACATGCAGCGGTAAATCAAAGGGGAAAGTAGGGATTTTTTTGCAGCCGCTTGCAGCGATGAATGGGTTGCCATCAAGCACCATTGCATGGATATGTTGCAAGGTGGTAGCGGATTGGATTCCAAGAGCAATTCCATAGAAACATATAACGTAGGCAAAAAAAGCTATCACATGTGAATATGGAAAAAGGGAGGCGAGCAATGTGCCAAAAACAATACAAAACATCGCAAAACGAATATAGACGCATTGCTCGCATGGTCGCATAAAAAGATAGTTTTGAAAAAATCCATGTGAGATGGCGAGCAAAATGCATGTCGAGGTAAAAAGACAGAGCCAAATGATTCTTGTATTGCAAGCAAAGAATCTTTGCATATTTACGTTATGGCTTTTTGAGTAATTCTTCGATAATAACTGCTAAAACGTCTACCGAATCAAATGCACCCGGATGAATCTGGTATTTGCCATTCACCACAAAAGCTGGCGTGCCATAATTCTTCGCAATCTCATCGCTAATTTGGTAGCTTTTGAGCAAGTCTTGTGCTTCTTTTGTGGCAAGGAAACTATCGAGTTTAGCTTGAGAAATCTTGAGAATATCCAAGCCGATTTTCATAAATTGCTCTCGTTTTTGTTCTTCTTCAAGATTCTCTCGTCTTTCAAAATATGACTGAAAATATGCTGTTGCAAGTTGGTTAGCGAGGCTTGTTTTGTCGCTTGCGTCTTTACCTTCTTTTGAATCTTGCAGTTGCGCATACGCAAAAAGAGCATTGAGGTCTTTATGATAACCCTGCCCCCAATTTGTATGGAATAGATGATAGGTAAGATTAGGAATTTTTGCTTTTAATTGTTCTAGTGTTCCGATTCTATGATGATTATAGCAATGGATACAACGATATGAAATCAGTTCTATCAGTGTTTTGTCAGCATTTGGAATTGCCGTTTTGAGTATGATATAATCTTTGCCTTCTTCGAGCGTGCTAGTTTCTGCCAAAGCAGATATAAAGCCTAGTGAAACGATTCCTAGCAATAAGCTTCGCGCGATAGTGATTCTAATTGCTTTGCCGATTTTTTGTAGAAACACCATGTAAAATCCTTGATTGTAAAATCCGCCACATTATATTATGGATAATATTAAAATCGACTGAAGCTTCCCAAATTTGAAACAACAAAATTTTAGCTCTTCTACGTTATAATGTTGGAAAAATTGAGGAGCAGCAGTGGAACTAGACGCGAACAAACGCAAAGCCATCGACCTTGCAATCAAGCAAATCGACAAAGCCTTTGGCAAAGGGACATTGGTGCGGCTGGGTGAGAAGCCCACAGAGCCCATCGATTCGATTAGCACGGGTTCGTTGGGGCTTGATATTGCGCTTGGAATCGGCGGGATTCCCAAAGGCAGGATTATCGAGATTTATGGACCTGAAAGCTCGGGCAAAACCACGCTTGCGCTGCAAGTCATCGCGCAAACGCAGGCAAAAGGTGGAATCTGTGCCTTCATCGATGCCGAGCATGCGCTCGATGTGAGCTATGCGAAACGTCTGGGCGTTGATGTCGAAAATCTGCTTGTTTCACAGCCCGATTATGGCGAACAGGCGCTCGAGATTCTCGAGACTCTCACGCGAAGTGGCGCAACAGACCTTATCGTCATCGATTCTGTCGCGGCGCTCACGCCCAAAAGCGAGATTGAGGGCGATATGGGCGATGCACATGTTGGCTTGCAAGCGCGGCTTATGAGCCAGGCACTGCGCAAAATCACGGGAATTTCGCACAAAATGAGTGCAACGGTGATTTTTATCAACCAGATTCGTATGAAGATTGGCACAATGGGCTATGGCAGCCCAGAAACAACAACCGGTGGCAATGCGCTCAAGTTCTATGCGAGCGTGCGCATCGATGTGCGCCGTGTCGCCACGCTCAAACAAAACGACAGCCCAATCGGCAATCGCGTGCGCGCAAAAGTCGTCAAAAACAAGGTTGCACCACCCTTTCGCGAGGCGGAGTTTGACATCATGTTCGGCTATGGAATCAGCATCGAGGGCGAGCTGGTCGATTATGGCGTCAAGCTTGACATCATCGATAAAAGCGGCTCGTGGTTTAGTTATGGCGACATAAAACTTGGGCAAGGCAAAGAAAATGTCAAAAAATTCTTGAAAGAAAATAAAGAAACAGCGCTCGAGATTCAAGAAAAAATCCTTGCAGCACTTGGCACAAAAGAAGACATTCCAACTTTTGGCAACGAAAGCAGCGATGATGAGAAATTTGATGAAGAATAAAGGATAATTCGTGGTAACAATTAGCTACATTACAGCACATGAGGCGCTCGATAGCCGTGGTAATCCGACTTTGCAAGCAACTGTTGCTCTAAGCGATGGCACAAAAGCAAGCGCGATTGTTCCAAGTGGAGCGAGCACGGGTAAAAGAGAGGCGCTTGAGCTTCGAGATGGCGGGAATCGCTATGGCGGCAAAGGCGTTTTGGATGCATGCGAAAATGTCCGCATGACAATTCATGACGCGTTGGTGCACAAAAGTCCCTTTGAGCAGGGTATGATTGACTCGATTCTCCTTAGTCTCGATGGCACAGAAAATTTGGAGAGACTTGGTGCAAATGCCGCACTTGGCGTGTCTATGGCTGTGGCGCGCGCGGCTGCGAGCTCGCAAAAGATTCCACTCTATCGCTACCTTGGCGGAGTGAATGCGCTCACGTTGCCTGTGCCGATGCTCAATATCATCAATGGCGGCAGTCATGCCGACAATACGGTGGATTTTCAAGAATACATGATTATGCCACTTGGGTTTGAAAATTTCCGCGAAGCGTTGCGTGCAAGTGCCGAAGTCTATCAAGCACTCAAAAAAAAGCTTCATGCGTTGGGGCATATCACAAGTATCGGCGATGAGGGCGGTTTTGCGCCGAATCTGGCGAACAATAAAGAACCCATCGAGGTGATTCTTGATGCGATTGAAGCCGCAGGATACAAAGCTGGAACGGAAATAGCTATTGCATTAGATGTAGCAAGCAGTGAACTAGTGAGCGAGGGGGGCTACAAGCTCTCAAGCGAAAACAGGACTCTTAGCAGCGACGAGATGATTAGCTATTATGCAAAGCTTGTCGAGGATTATCCGATTGTGTCCATCGAAGATGGGCTTGGTGAAGACGACTGGGAGGGTTGGAAGCGCCTCACACAAAAGCTAGGGAACAAGATTCAGCTTGTCGGCGATGATTTGTTTGTAACAAATGCGAAAATCTTACAACAAGGAATCGCCCAAAACATTGCCAATGCAATCCTGATTAAACCCAATCAAATCGGCACGTTGAGTCAGACTCTCGAAGCCGTTGCGCTCGCAAAACGTGCGGGCTATCGTTGTGTGATGAGCCACCGAAGCGGCGAGAGCGAGGATACATTCATTGCTGATTTGGCTGTTGCGCTCAATACAGGCGAGATAAAGACGGGTAGTACGGCGCGCAGCGAGCGGATTGCGAAATACAACCGCCTGCTTGAGATTGAACGCGAACTTGAAAGAGGGCGCTATTTGGGCGCGCAATTATTTGTGTGAACCGAGATTCTAGGCAGCGCAACTCATTGTGGTTGTTTTGGATTGTGTTGGTTGTTTGCATTGCGCTTTTGGGCATGTATGTCGGCACACTCTTTTTTGGGGCAAACTCCCTTGAGGTGTTGCTTGATTTGCGCCAAAAACAAAATGCGCTCAACATCAAAGTCGAGACTCTACAAAACGACAATGCGCGTTTGCAAAAAGAATATTTTGAACTCAAAGGCTTAGAGCCATAAGGAGCGAGAATGAAACGATTAGCCCTTGTTATCGTATTAGGATTGTGTGCCGCAGCAGAGCCCGCGCGCCCATTACCTGCTGTGCCGAGCACACCAAGCGCGCCGAGTGCCATTAGCGGCACGAACGCGACAGGATTCACCCCGCCTGTTACCGAGAGTGGGCGCGACCCTTTTTCGCCCGTTCTTGTGCCCAAAGAATCGGTGATGGTTTCGCCAACCTACAAGCCCAACTATTTCAAGGAGCAGAACATTACGCTCCCCACAACCGCTCGCCGCATCAACAAAATCACGGTGGGCTACCAAAACATTGATGGTTCAATGGCAGAAAAGAGCGTGATTCTCGATGGCGACATCGATTGGCATTTCCCTTTGCGACTTGTGCAAGACATTCAGGATTTCAAGGCTAAAGAAGTCATTCGCCGCCCCGACCCAACGCCCGGCGTGGAACGTTTCGAGCCTTATACCGAGTTTGTGTTTAAATTTACGAGCAAAAAGCTTTTTTTGCAAACGCCATTCCTCATTCGTCAAGATATTCCGCTTGGTTCTCCACCAAAGATTGTGCTGGATTTTGTCAAGGACCCCTATGGGAGTTTTTATGATAAAAGCTTCCAAACTGCATTGCCGTATTTTAAGTTTGTCGATATTAAAACACATGAGGATTTCTATCGCGTAACACTCACACTCGATGGCAAATATCAATACCAAATTTCACCCGAAAAAGATGGATTCTGGGTTTTGTTGCAATAATATCGTTCTCATCGGATTCATGGGCAGCGGCAAAAGCTCGGTGGGCGCACAGCTTGCGCGCTCCCTTTCGCGCGTGTTGCTCGATTGCGACACGCTCATCGAACAAACAGAATCGATGCGTATTGCCGAGATTTTCGCCAAAGTTGGCGAAGCAGGGTTTCGGCAAAAAGAACGCGTGCTCGCAGAGTGGCTTGCGCACAATGTGCGCAACGCTGTGATTGCCACCGGCGGCGGGTTGCCCATTTTTTATCAAGAGATTCGGAATCTCGGGGTTGTCGTGTATCTCAAAGCTGATTTTGAAACAATCCATGCGCGGCTTTCAGACGAGGAACGTGCCAAGCGTCCGCTTTTTGCTGATATGCAAAAAGCGCATGCACTCTATAAGGAGCGCGCACAGAGTTATGCGGCATGTGCGCACTACACAATCGATGCAAAAGGCAGCGCGCATGATATTGCGTCTGCCATTATCACGCTTTTGTAAAGGAATCTAACAATGAAACAGCTTGTTTGCTATCTAACTGCCGCGTTGCCTTGTGCGTCTTTTACAGAAGAGCTTGCGCTTGCGATGAGCGAAAATGGCGTGGATGCGCTCGAGCTTGGAATTCCGTTTTCTGACCCTGTTGCCGATGGTGAAGTGATTGCAAAGGCAAACATACAAGTTTTGCAACAAGGCTTTGCGTTTGGCGATGTCGCGAAGATTGCGCATAATGTGCATACCCACATGCGCCTTTTTGTGATGAGCTATGCGAATCCGCTGTATCATAATGATTTGGATTCTGTCTTTAGCAGCTTTGCCCAAAGCGGGATTAGCGGCGTCATCATTCCCGATGTTCCTTTTGAAGAAAGCACACCATACAAACAAGCAGCCACGCGACATCATTTGTCGTTTGTGCCTCTTGTTGCACCCACAACACAGCCTGAACGTGTGAAAAGGCTCGTGGAATCCGTGGATTGCCGCGCATTCATCTATCTCGTTGCCTACGCGGGAATCACGGGTGCAGCAAAAAATGAGGATTTGCAGCCGCTTATTGCGAGCATTCGCAAATCTTCGCCCGCGCCAGTTTTTGTCGGCTTTGGTGTGAATGCGCACAACGCACGGCAAAAGGCAGAGGGGGCAGACGGCGTGATTGTCGGCAGCGCGATTGTGCAGATATTATTGCAAGATAGCAGCGGCAGCGAGAAGATTCGCAACATCTGCGCGTTATGCAAGAGTATCAAAGATGCAATAAATTCTTAGTTTCTTTGTTTTGGTCTCTTTGCACGATAGATTTTTATGATAAAAGAGAATCAATTTTAATATTATTTTAACTTTTTGCACGTTATAATTCCCACAATCTTGAAATAAAAGGAATTCTGATGACGATTAACGGGCTCAAGGACGGCGAGCAGGGCGTCATTACGCGTTTGGGAGTTGATGAGCAATTGCGCGATAGACTTTTTAGTTTTGGAATCTCGAAGGCAAAGCACATTAAAAAACTCGAAACATCTCTGGGTGGCTCTACGATTCTTGTCGAACTCGATAGAAGATGTATTATTTTGCGCGCTGATGAAGCAAGCGCGATTGAAGTTGAGAAGGTCTAGAGTCGATGAACGAAAAGCGAGGGAAAATCATTAAAATTGCCCTCGTGGGGCAACCCAATGTTGGCAAAAGTCTATTGATTAATGCTCTATGCCATTCCAATATGAAAGTGGGGAATTTCACCGGAGTCACGGTCGAAAAAGCCGAAGCAAGCACGACACATAAGGGCTACACGCTTCAAATTATTGATTTACCCGGAACATACTCGCTTTATGGATATTCTGAAGAGGAGAAAATCACCAAAAATTTTGTAGAATCAAATCACTATGATTTAATCGTGAATGTTATCGATTCGACGAATTTGGAACGCAATTTACTCTTGAGCGCACAGCTGCTTGAAATGCAAAAAAAGATGATTCTAGCACTCAATATGAGCGATGAGGCGCGCAAAGAAGGGATTAAAATCAACGAAAAAGCCTTGAGCGAGTTGCTCGGGATTCCAAGCGTGCAGGTCTCTGCGCATACAAAAGAAAATTTGGAACTTTTGCTTGATAGCATTATCGAAATGCACGAAACAGGGCAAAATATCAATAAACGCATTTATAGCAATGCGATTGAAACAGAGATTTTGCATTTAGAGGAATTTATCGAGAGTAAAAAAGACGCGAGTATCGAATCGCTTCAACTAAGTGCGCGCCAAATTGCTATTTTGTTGCTCAAACAAGAGGAAAAGACATTTGCGATTCTGCACGAAAAACCCATTTGGCTAGAGCTATCCCAAAAATTGCAAGAATCTTTGAATAATCTTTATACGATTTATGACACACCTTCTAATAAGGAGATTTTCCTAGAAGATTTAAACGCATTTGTGCAAGGATTGATTACCGAAACAATCAGTTATGAAACCAAACAAAAACGCAATTATACGCATACAATCGATAAGATTCTAATTAACAAATATGCCGGGATTCCAATATTCTTATTTTTTATGTGGGCGCTGTTTCAGCTCACCTTTACGCTTGGCGCATTGCCTATGGAATGGATAGAACAATTCTTTGGTTGGCTTGGAGATTTAGTCAAAGACAATGTGCCAAATGAGGCTCTTTCATCTTTGCTTGCTGATGGAATCTTGGGTGGCGTGGGTGCAGTGGTTTTGTTTTTGCCCAATATTGTGATTTTGTTTTTTGGAATCGCATTATTAGAAACAACAGGCTATATGTCTCGTGTCGCCTTTTTGTTGGACGGATTTTTCCATAAATTTGGCTTGCATGGCAAAAGCTTTATTCCTCTCGTAACAGGTTTTGGCTGCTCTGTGCCCGCGTTTATGGCAACACGAACGTTAAAAAGTCGCAAAGATAGATTGCTCACGTTGTTTATTATCAATTTTATGAGTTGTGGGGCGCGACTACCCGTTTATGTCTTGTTTGTTGGTGCATTTTTTCCGGCACAATCTGCCGGGAATTGGCTATTTGGAATCTATATCCTAGGCGCATTGTTGGGGCTTGTTATGGCAAAAATTTTGCGCCTCACTGCCTTTCGGGGTAGCGATGAGCCTTTTGTCATGGAAATGCCCAAATATCGTATGCCCAATTGGAGATTAGTTTGGTTTGCTATTACACAAAAGGCAAAGATGTATCTTAAAAAAGCAGGGACATTTATCCTGGCGGCTTCTATCTTGATTTGGTTTGCGAGCTCGTATCCTGCACAAGAAGAGACAAAGGCAATTTATGCGAGCAAGATAGAATCAACACTTGATGAAGAATCAAAAGAAAAGCTTGAATTTGCACTCGAAGAATCGCTGATTGAAAATAGTTATCTTGGAATGACCGGCAAATTGATTGAACCTATCTTTGCGCCGCTTGGATTTGATTGGCGCATGAGCGTGGCGCTTTTGAGCGGACTAGCCGCAAAAGAAGTCGTGATTTCGACTATGGGCGTGCTCTATTCACTCGGCAGCGAGGTTGACGAGGAGAGTGAAACGCTCATGGAAATTATCAAAAATGCGATTCCGTTGCAAACGGCTGTTGCCTTTATTCTTTTTATCATGATTTACAATCCTTGTCTTGCCGCAACGGTGGTTTTTGGCAAAGAAGCGGGCGGGTTGAAATATATTGTCTTTTTATTTCTCCTAACAAGTGTATGCGCTTATATTGTGGCATTTTTTGGTTCTCTTATCGCGGGGTTTATCTTGAATGGTTAGGGCATTTTGGGAATCCTGCCATTTGTCATTGCGATCGGAGCGAAGCAATCAACGATATTGGGCAGGTAAGAATCGTTGATTGCCACGCTCGCGCCGCTCGCTCGCAATGACAAAATCTACTATTGCTCATCATGTGAACGCCCCCAGCCACAGCCCGCAACGTCTATGTTCGAGCCGAAAGGCATAACATAGACGCAGCGCTGTGGGACATGGGCATAGTCCGTGCGGAGCACAAACCTTTAAGAAGCGTGCTAGGGATTGGGCGTCAAAGGGGGACAAGGGGAACGCTTCGCAAGTAGTTCCCCTTGTCCCCCTTAATGAAAACAAAAAGAAATGAACCTCCAAAGAATCTAGCAAATTGTCATTCTGAAGCCTTTAGGCTGAAGAATCTCAAGGTCTTAGAATCCGCAGAGATGTTTCGCTAACGCTCAACATGACAAGATTCCATTTATCATTGCGAGCGAGTGTAACGAGCGTGGCAATCAACCGTCTTTGAAGGCTTGGCACGGTGGATTGCTTCGCTAACGCTCACAATGACACAAGTGGAGGTGCGATTTCAATCGCGCATAAACGGGAATCGCATACCAAAGAGTGCGACTAAAGTCGCACCTCCGTTTTTATTTTATCATTACAAGATAATTCCCCCTCCCTGTGCTCTGGGGGGCAGGGGGTGGGTCATTTTAGCGAGGCTGGCGAATTGACTGTGACAGCCGAGAGCAAACGCAACACGTTTGCGATTCTAAACATGAATATCCACAGGGCTTGTGGGGAACACAATCGGTTTTGCTTTGCGCATGCGGCTTGTGGTTGAGTTTGAATCTTTATCCTCGACATTTGCAAATGCGGACTTAGATTCTGCATTGGAATCGGATTGATGGCGACTATCCAATCCACCGCTGCTGATAAACGACATATTAAACAAATCTTGAGTCGTAAACTTCACGCCATCGGCATTTGTCAGGATAAAGCTCAAGAATCGTCCATCGCCATACGTCGCCTTTTGAATCGCCGTAATGCCCAACTCTTTGAGCGAAACAACCGTTCCACGTTCGTCTAAAACCGCCCCGACTTTGTCAAAATCAAGCTCGTTTAATGCCTCTTCGCTCATCTCTCTTGCCTCGTTCATCACAGAGGCGCGGTTGCCATTTTCATCAACCGTGAGCTCGCCATTTCCTGAATACAAATCCTCGATGGCAATGGTAACTTCTTTGCCCGAATCAAATAACATGGTAATTTTGCCACTATCTTCATCGAGTTGCATGCCGACAACGAAATTTCCGCTAGAATTGCTCAAGGATTCCAAAAACTCCGTGCCTCCGCTCCGTAATCCTTCTTTGACTTTTTCAAAGTTAGATTCAGAATAACTAAGCCCCGTACGTTGATAAAACATGCTAGCAAGATAGTGAGATTGACTTGAGCCACTATCCATTCTTGCTTCTGCAATTTGTCCCATTAACTCATTGAGGTCATTACGCAAATCTGTAAATCTATCATTTAGCGTATACCCATTTGTGAGAGGATTGTTGCTTTTAAAGACAAAATTGTCCCCTCCACCTCGAAGTGCTTTTGCTGCTTGATATTCCCAAGCAAAGGCTCGATTCCCCTCTGCTTGCATTTTGTTCATTTTTTCTACATCTGTATAGAATCGGATTCGTTCCAGACGCGTTGCACCGTCTGCACCTGTTTTGCGATAGGACAAATCGAGCCCTTTTTCGGCAAAGACTCTGCTGAATGTATCCAAATTCGTAAAATCAATCCAACCCGATTCGTCTGCATACGACTTAAAGAAGTCTATCACATTCTCTTTTTTAAGCTGTTGGTGGCTTTCTTCGGGGCGCAATCGTGTGGCAAGCCCCATAGTGTGTTGGGTGGCATTATGGTATGCCGTCCTTAGGGCTTGACTTTGACTTTCAAGCCAAGGGCTTTCCCAATAACGCGCCTCTTCTGATTCGGGATTTAGAGGTTGAGCCTCAAAGAATTGCGTAATATCCATTCCACCAGTGGCTTCCAAGAAATTAATCTCGATTTCGTTGCCGTCCTCATCATATCCCAATAAGACAAGATTCTTTGCGCCAATATCACTTGAATTAACAACACCATCACCATTGACATCAAAATTTGCCAAAGCAGCATTATTGTGAAACAGACGTGTCAAACCATCTTGTTTTAGCGCAAGCTTCATTTCACCAAAAGGCGTATCGATTGTGTCGCGTTTGCCCATTTCGGAAATTTCAATAGAAAGGTGCATAGCAAACATATTGCTTTGCTGAAAGAAACTAAAATGACTAAACAATCCAATTTTTGCTTGTGATTTTAGTGTATCATTGAGTTGTATGCTTTGTCCTTTTGCGTTTTCAAGTCCACTTTCCAAGCGTTTGACTTGAATGCCTTGACTGCGCCAATCTTGCGCAGTCAAATTGTTGGTTGTACTTAAATTGATGTGCATCACATTCTCCTTTTAGTGTGCTGGTGGTGTTTGACGCAAATCAAAGAGCACCACATTCAAACTGTCATCGACATAAATATCAAGATTGGCAATATCGACAACAATTCCATTGTTAATTTTAGGTAAAAAACGAAATGCTGTACTAGTTCCATTTGCTGCATTGAGAAGTTCCTGAATTAGGGCTGTATCAACATTAAAAGTTGCGGATACCTTTTGCCCAATGTCTTTTTCTGCCGCATTGTAATTATTCATCAACGCAAACATTGCCATGTTTGGCTGCTAAAAAAATTCCTGCACAGTAACGGTATTATCTGACATATCAAGAATGGAATATTCTGCTGGATAAACAATTGTCGTGCAGTCGACCCCATTATTTCTTGGATATGGTCTTTTTTCTAATCCATAAACACCATATGCCTCTGGTATATTTGGAACAAAGAGGTCTTTACTCAATATATCATCATGCTTTGAGCTTGCAAAACCTTCAGTCAGAAAGGCGCTTCTCATTAGAAAGACATCTAATTCCACATTGGCTGGAGCAAATCTTTGCGTAGCAACACTTTCATCGCTTGCAGTTTTCCAGCCCACACTATGCTCAAGTCCATCTTGTCTTCCTTGAATATATACCCATTGATTGAGTGGTACAGGTTTAGGTGTTGTAACGTTGTATGTTCCGTATTTTTCCGTAGATGTTCTACGAATTACTGCTCGTCCTGCTGTATCTAAGACAAAACGGAACACGACATGTTCATATGTTTTTTTCTCTAATATATCCCTCTTTGAAGAACTCCTATCAAAAATCACCAATTCAGATTTTGGATATTGTGTTAGATAGAACCAGCCGCCTGCAGAATTGATTCCTACACGTGCTTCTGGAATTGCCCCGGGAACCGTTGGGTCTAATTTGTTGATTCCAAAATAGGCACAGAGAGTCTTGCCAAAGTCATCTGATATGACACCTAGTTTTTGTGCAGGCGCAAATGTTGTCTGCCCAAGTTTTGTCGCGATAAACATCTGCTGATTGCCTATCGAGAACTGATGAGCGCATCGGTGTTTGCGTCAATCGTGAGCGCCGAAACATTAATGACTGCCCTTGTTTTTGCGTCCTGCTTTTTCTTGAGCGTCTTGAACGTTTTGTTCAGCTGTGCAAATTCGCTGCTTGGAACTTGCTTAGGCTCGCTCGGCTTGTCAGCCGCAAATACCAATCCTGCGCACAGTAGCGCAATCGTGAAAACTTTTCTCATCTGAATCCCCTCCTATGATTTGATATAGAATCAAATCGACAAAAACACAAAAAAGTCAAGGGCTTGAGTCAACAATTATTGCTGCTTTGGGTTGCGAGTGTTACGAGATGTTTCGGCTATCGCCTCAACATGACAACCCACCCCCTGCCCCCTCCGCAAGGGAGGGGGAACGTTTGGTATGGAACATTGGAGGTGCGACTTTAGTCGCACTTGGTGAAGCGATTCTCATGTGATGTGCGATTGAAACGTACCTCTGCTGTGTCATTGCGAGGCAAAGCCGAAGCAATCAACAGTGTTTGGTTACCCTACATCGTTGATTGCCACGCTCGTTACACTCGCTCGCAATGACGATTGGAATCTTTTGTCATGTTGAGGCGATAGCCGAAACATCTCTGCGGATTCTATGCTCTTTAGATTCTCATGGTTTTCATCTTTGCTTGTGATTCTTTGCCTTGCTTTTTTCTTCAAGGGGGACAAGGGGAACTACTTGCGAAGTGTTCCCCTTGTCCCCCTTTGACCCCCAATCCCTAGCACGCTCTTCAATTGTATGTGCTCCGCACGGACTATGTCATGCCCCACAGCGCTTCGTCTATGTTATGCCTTTCGGCTCGAACATAGACGTTGCGCGCTGTGGCTGGGATTGTTAGAATTGATGAGCAATGGTGAATAGATGTTTCGGCTATCGCCTCAACATGACAACCCACCCCCTGCCCCCTCCGCAAGGGAGGGGGAACGTTTGGTATGGAGCATTGGAGGTGCGACTTTAGTCGCACTTAGTATGCGATTCTCGTTTATGTGCGATTAAAATCGCATCTCCAAA
>CAMWUR010000019.1 GCA_947177485.1 uncultured Helicobacter sp. | reverse complement strand
AATGGCAACACAATGTGGAACAACAAGCTATAACGATGTTAGGTAAGCAGAAGCTATCGTCATTGTGAGGGCTTGCCCGAAGCAATCAAACGTCATGGAATGCTTGGCAGTCAACGTTTCTGTGTTGCTCGACTTCGTGGATTGCTTCGGATTCTAAGCAATCCTTGCAATGATGAGATGTTTCGCGTAAGCTCAATATGACAATCGGAGGTGCGGTTTCAATCGCACTCATGAAATCATAAATATGTGCGACTAAAGTCGCACCTCCGAGATTGTGTCTACCACACGCATTTCTTGGCGATTCCAACAAAGCTAGACATTATAATATCTGCGATACCACCGCACGAAATTTGCCACACCAAGGCTCACGGGTGTGCTAGGGTGATAGCCCAAATCGCGTTGCAGGTCGGTAACCGAAGCATAAGTCGCGGGGACATCGCCTTCTTGGAGCGGCAAGAAATTTTTGATTGCCTCTTTGCCGATATTTTTTTCAATTTCGGTGATGAAATCCATGAGTTTCACGGGATTACTATTGCCGATATTGTAGATTTTATAGGGTGCAGACGAGGTGCTTGGGTCGGCGATGATTGCGTCCCAATCGGGGTTTTTACGTGGTGGGTGGTCGATGACGCGCACAACGCCTTCGACAATATCGTCTATGTATGTGAAATCCCGAATCATATCGCCATTGTTGAAGATGTCGATGGGCTTGTCTTCGAGAATGGCTTTGGTGAATAGAAATAATGCCATGTCGGGGCGCCCCCAAGGACCATAGACGGTGAAAAACCGCAGCCCCGTTGTGGGCAAGCCAAACAAATGGGAGTAGGTGTGCGCCATGAGCTCATTACTCTTTTTGCTTGCCGCATAGAGGCTGATTGGGTGGTTCGTTCCAAAATGCGTGCTAAAGGGCATTTCTTGGTTCAGCCCATAGACAGATGAGCTCGAAGCATAGACAAGGTGCGCGATTTCAAAATTGCGGCAGAGTTCAAGGAGATTCATAAACCCAATGATATTGCTCTGGATATAGGCGTCTGGGTTGGTCAGCGAATAGCGTACGCCCGCTTGCGCAGCGAGATTGCAAACCGAATCAAAACGCTCGTTTGCAAACAGGGAGTGGAGAGATTTTTTGTCTTCAAGCTTGAGCTGCACAAAGCGATAACGTGAATCGAGTGTGCTTGTGGTGAGTTTGTTGTATGCAACCAAATCGCGTGCAATCCCCGCCTTTTCTAATCGTGCAAATTTGAGTTGCACATCATAATAGTCGTTGATACTATCAAGCCCAACGACTTCATCGCCTCGCTTAAGCAGTTGTTGTACGACAAAAGAACCGATAAAGCCTGCCGTTCCTGTAACGAGAATTTTCATGTGCTACTGCTTTGGGTGGTCGCCGGGCGCTTGTTTGTTGATTTCGGCATAATAGGTTTGCAAAAAGGCGGTATTGGCGCTGCCATCGAATTTGCGCAATTGCAACCTTTCGAGCGTAAGTTCGATAGCATTCACAACCCATGCGCATTCATGCACGGGCAGAAGCCCCATTTGGTTGATACGGAAAATCTTGCCCTTGAGGTGGTCTTGCCCACCTGCAACGTTTACGCCAAAGTCGCTTTTGAGTGTTTTGCGCAAAGTGTCTGCTTGTTCATGTGCGATTGTTGTCATTGCTATTGCAGGCACTTTTGGATAGATTTGTAGCCCGAGAATCTGCATGGCTTTTTGTGTTCCCAACGCGCGCGCTTTGGTTGTATGATAGACATGATAAAATCCATCGATAAGGACTTTTTGGAAATATTCTGCAAGCCCAATGATAAGCGTGGTCGCAGGCGTATAGGCGGTTGTGTTTTTGCGCTGATTCTTGAGCTCGTTTGCAAGATTGAAATAATAGCCCACATTGCATTGCTCGATTCGCCGCACAGCCATTTCGGATAAGCCAATGATACTAAGCCCGGGTGGCAGCATAAACGCCTTTTGGCTTCCACCAATCACCGCATCGATATTATGCGTATCGATAAACTCGACACCAAGCGTTGTGATACAATCAACAACGACAAAAATCTCGGGATTATGTTCTTTGATGGCGCTTGCAATGTCTTCAAAAGGGTGACGTAGCCCGCCCGCACTCTCGCATGCTTGCAAAAAGACGGCATCGATGTTTGTGTTTTTGCCAAGAGCTTCGAGTACTTCGTTAGCGTTTGCGGGTGTGTCCCATTCATGTTTGATTTCATGTACAGAGCGTCCAAGCGCTGTGGCAATTTTGGCAAAACGTTCACCAAACTTGCCGCTATTGATGACGAGTGCCGTGTTGTTGCAAAAGGTTGCCATACATGCTTCCATAGCGCCTGTGCCTGAACTTGCAAGCATAAGGACTTCTTGCATACCAAGCAGCGCAAGCAGCGAGGCTTTCGTATTTGCAAAAATATTTTCAAATTCGGGTGTGCGATGATGGATTGCTGGTGCTGCCATTGCCCAACGCAATTCTTCTGGTACAGGTGTTGGACCGGGTGTAAATAACAACATATTGTCTCCTAGTATGAGATTCCAAACCAGCTGATAACCAAAAAGATTGTGCCACTTAGGACTGCTGCAACGGGTACGGTGATAATCCATGTGGCAATGATTTTGTTGAATGCCGAACGTTTGACAAGCTCTTCTTTATAGGCTTGTTTGAGTTTCTTTTGTTCTTTTTTGCTCAAGAAGGGTAGGGCGCTGTCTGTCTGTGTTTTTTCGACTATCTTCATTTTGCCCTCTGCGTCAATCGCTACACCTGCAGCAGCAAGAGCCTCTTCGGCTTCGCGTCTTTGTTTGATGGCTTTGAGCAACAGCTGTTTTTTAGCCATAGGCGCTTTGCGGAAAGTCTCGAGAAATTGATTAATCGCTGTGGTGTCTTCGCCGCTTTTTTCGTGCGCCTCGATGATGGTTTGTTCAATCTGGAAATAGTGACGTTTGATTCCTTCACGTAAGAATCCAACCCCAAACACAGCACCCACAGCTACATGTGTAGAGCTAATGGGTAAGCCCAAAGCAGACGCAACAAGCACGGTAACCGCTGCGCTCATCGCTACGCAAAAGGCGCGGATTTGGTCAAGTTCGGTAATCTCGCTGCCGACTGTACGAATGAGCTTTGGTCCATAGAGCGCAAGCCCAAGCGAGATTCCAAACCCACCAACAATCATAATCCATAATGGCACGCTTGCGGCTTGCGCCAAATCATCGCCATGAACGACAAGGTCATTGATGGCGGCAAGTGGTCCAATAGCGTTTGCAACATCGTTTGTGCCATGTGCAAAGCTCAAGAGCGCCGCTGCGAAAATGAGCGGAATCGTGAAAAATTTACCCACGCTTTCTTTGTTGTTTTCAAGCTTTGCCGAAGCGGCGATAATGAGCGGGCGGCAGATGAAATACACAACCAAGCCAATGGCGAGTGAGATTCCGACAGAAACAGGCATTGGGAGGCTAAAAACGTTTTTGAGTCCCTTGCCAATCATATACATGCAGAATGCAAAAGTCATGAGGAAAAGCAAGATAGGCACAACCGTTTGCGCCGCTTTGAGCTGGTCTTCTTTATACGTGATTGTACGTTTGACGATAAATAAAAAGCTTGCTGCGATGAGTCCGCCAAGCACAGGTGAGATGATCCAGCTACCCACAATTTCGCCCATCGTTGCCCAATTGACAATACCAAAACCGCCAGCCATGATGCCAGCGCCCAAGATTCCGCCGACAACAGAATGCGTTGTGGAGACGGGGGCGCCAAGAACGGTGGCAAGATGCAGCCATACTGCGCTCGAGATGAGAGCAGAGAGCATGAGGTTGATAAAAGTGGTTTTGTCTTGCAAAACTTCATTGGCTGAATCGATGATTCCCGAACGAATGGTATCCACGACATCGCCCCCAGCAATGATTGCACCGCTTGCTTCGCAGACTGCTGCAATGAGAATCGCACCACCCATTGTGAGTGCCTTTGAGCCAACGGCAGGACCAACATTATTAGCAACATCGTTTGCGCCGATGTTCATCGCCATATAACCCCCAACCATTGTTGCGATGATGAGCACTGATAAGCCTGACATACGTGAATCGCCTTCTGCACCAAACGCAGAAGCCGAATACAGTGCAACAGCAGCCGCAGCCAACACAAACAAAATAGCAAGCCCAAGCTTGATGAAGTCGGCACGATTGAAACTTGTAGCCTGCTCCAGCTTGCGCATGTTTTTGATATTGTCCATTAGATACCCCCTAGTTTTATAGCGGTGGTATTATAGCACATGTTGCAAACATTTCCATTGTCGACGTTGAGCGATTGGGGCGAGCAGGGAATCAGGGTTGCACACAATTGGGATTTTGACTTGTTCAAGCAGCGGCAAATCATTAATCGAGTCACTATAAAAACAAGAATCTTGAATCAAACTTTTATAATCTTTATCTAAATATTCTTGTAAACGTTTGACTTTGCCATCATGAAATGACAAAATACCTTTTGTGTGTCCTGTAAAAATGCCATTTTTACGTTCTGTTTGGCTTGCAATGGTTTCAGAAATATCAAAAAGCTGGGCGATAGGCTGCACGAGGAAATCGGCTGTTGCCGAGATGAGGATTTTTCTCTCGTTTTTGTACGTATGCAGAATCTCGCGCATTTGGGGATAAACGATAGGGACGATTTTTTGTGGGATAAAGTTAGCAACAAGCGCGCCGACTTCTGATTCAGACAGACCGGCGACAATGCGAAGAAAAAATTCCATAAAGGCAAGCATGTCGATTGTCTTGTTTTTGTATTGCTGCGCATAGACGGCAAGCTGCTCCAAAAAGCTCGAATCGACAAGTTTGCACTCGACACAAAACTCTATCCATTTTCCCGCGCTATCGCCTGCAATGAGCGTCTCATCGAGGTCAAAAAGCGCGAGCAATGTTAGCCTTTACGTTTTTCAACAATTTCTTTAGCGATATTCCCGGGCACTTCGCCATAATGGCTCATTTCCATAACATACGTCCCGCGCCCTTGTGTGGCAGAACGCAAATCTGTTGAATATCCAAACATCTCGGCAAGAGGCACAAAGGCATTGATGATTTTGAGCCCTTGCCTGTCGTCCATCGAGTTAATCTGTCCGCGGCGGCGGTTGAGGTCGCCAATCACATCGCCCATATATTCTTCGGGCACTTCGACTTCGACTTTCATAATGGGTTCGAGTAATACAGGACTCGCGTCTCGCGCAGCTTCTTTGAATGCCATAGAACCAGCGATTTTGAACGCCATTTCGCTTGAATCCACCTCGTGGTAGCTTCCGTCATAGAGTGTAACTTTGCAATCCACAACAGGGTAGCCCGCAAGCACACCGCTTTGCATTGCCTCAATGATTCCTTTGTTGACGGCAGGGATATATTCTTTTGGAATCACGCCGCCCTTAATCTCATCGACAAATTCATAGCCTTTGCCTGCTTCTTGGGGTTCGAGCTTGATAAAGACATGCCCATATTGCCCGCGTCCGCCGCTTTGTTTGGCATATTTGTGTTCTTTATTCACGCTGCTACGAATCGTCTCGCGGAAGGCGACTTGGGGTTGTCCCACTTCAGCTTCGACTTTAAACTCACGTTTCATACGGTCAACAATGATTTCGAGGTGCAATTCACCCATGCCTGAAATAATGGTTTGCCCGCTCTCTTCGTCTGTTTCGACACGGAAGCTCGGGTCTTCTTCGGCGAGCTTTGAGAGTGCGATGCTCATTTTTTCTTGGTCGGCTTTAGTCTTGGGTTCGACAGCGATTGAAATGACAGGCTCGGGGAATTCCATGCGTTCCAAAATCACAGGGTCTTTTTCTGAACAAAGCGTATCGCCCGTGAGCGTTTCTTTGAGTCCCACAAAGGCACAAATCTCACCAGCAAAGATTTCTTTGATGTCTTCACGGCGGTTGGCATGCATTTTGAGCAAGCGCCCAACGCGCTCTTTTTTGCCTTTGGTCGAGTTATAGACATAGCTGCCTGATTCGAGTTTGCCGCGATACACGCGCACGAATGTGAGCTGTCCCACAAAGGGGTCGGTCATGATCTTGAATGCCAAACCAGCAAACTCGCCATCATCAGCTGATTGCACAGAGATTTCTTTGCCCTCGTCTTTTGCGCTCACGCCGCGAATATCAGCGACTTCTGTGGGGGCAGGGAGATATTGCACAACGGCATCAAGCAGCGTTTGCACGCCTTTGTTTTTAAACGATGAGCCACAAAGCATAGGAATAATACTCATTGCATGACAGCCGAGCTTGAGCCCCTTTTTGATTTCTTCTTCGCTCAACTCTTCGCCGGCGAGATATTTTTCCATGAGTTCTTCATCAGATTCTGCCGCGGCTTCGACCATCTTTTCGCGGTATTCTTTTGCTTTGTCGAGCAAATCAGCGGGAATATCTTCGATGTCATACTTCGCGCCCATTGTGTCGTCATTCCAGATGATAGCTTTCATACGGATAAGATCCACAACACCTTTAAAGCTATCTTCTGCGCCAATTGGAATCACGACAGGCACAGGATTTGCCTTGAGTCTTTCTTTGATTTGCGATTCGACATTATAAAAATTCGCGCCGATTCTGTCCATTTTGTTCACAAAAACCATGCGCGGAACGCCATATTTGTTTGCTTGTCGCCAAACAGTCTCGCTTTGGGGTTGCACGCCGCCCACAGAACAAAAGACTGCCACAGCACCATCGAGAACGCGCATTGAACGTTCAACTTCGATGGTGAAGTCAACGTGTCCGGGGGTGTCAATGATATTGATTTGGTGGTCATTCCAAAAGCATGTGGTTGCGGCAGAGGTAATCGTGATACCGCGCTCTTTTTCTTGCTCCATCCAATCCATTGTCGCTGCGCCGTCATGTACTTCGCCAATCTTGTGGCTCACGCCTGTGTAGAACAAAATGCGTTCAGTTGTTGTTGTTTTGCCTGCATCAATATGCGCTGCGATGCCGATATTACGGATTTTATTCAAAGGAATTTTTCGAGACATTGTTTTTCCTACCAGCGATAGTGTGCGAAGGCTTTGTTCGCTTCTGCCATTTTATGGACATCTTCTTTTTTCTTGAATGCTGCGCCGCGGTCATTGATGGCATCGACTAGCTCATTTGCGAGTCGTTCAATCATTGTGCGTTCGTTGCGTTTGCGCGCTGCTTCAAGAATCCAGCGAATCGAAAGCGATTGTTGGCGCACGGGGCGTACCTCGACAGGGACTTGATACGTTGCTCCACCTACCCTTCGACTGCGCACTTCCACAAGCGGGCGCACTTTTTCGAGCGCTTTTTCAAAGACTTCGATGCCTTTTTCTTGAGTTTTTTCTTCGATTTTGTCAAACGCTGCATAGATGATTTTTTCTGCAACGCTTTTTTTGCCGTCTAGCATCATTTTGTTGATGAATTTGGTAACAACCTTGCTACCATAAATGGGGTCCCCTAGAATCTCCCTTTGGGGAGCTTTTCGTCTTCTCATTACACTTTCCTTGCGTGATTATTTTGCAGCCGCTTTGGCTTTTTTCGCACCATATTTGCTGCGAGACACCGTTCGTTTTGCCACACCCGCCGTGTCAAGTGCGCCACGAATGATATGGTACTTCACACCGGGCAAATCCTTGACCCTTCCGCCGCGAATGAGCACAATCGAGTGTTCTTGCAGGTTGTGCCCCTCACCGGGGATATAGCTAATCACCTCAAATCCGCTTGTGAGCCGCACCTTTGCAACCTTGCGCAACGCCGAGTTTGGCTTTTTGGGTGTTGTGGTGTAAACTCTCGTGCAAACGCCCCGTCTTTGGGGGCATTCAACCAATGCGGGCGATTTGGATTTCTTCATCGCTTTCTTTCTTTCTTTGCGAATCAACTGATTAATCGTTGGCACATCTTTTCCTTAGAAAATAAATTTTAGCGTCTATTCTAGCACAAATGGGCTTTTTAAATACTTAAGTCGCACCTTCTTCAAGGAGAATCTCTTTAATGCGAATCGTTTTATTTTTGTGGATTCCTGTTCCGACTGGTATCATGTGCCCGAGCACAACATTTTCTTTCAAATCCTCGAGGTAATCGATTTTTGCCGCAATACTCGCCTCTGTGAGGACTTTTGTGGTTTCTTGGAACGAGGCAGCAGAGATGATACTATCGCTACTAATCGCCGTGCGTGTGATTCCAAGCAGCACGGGTTCGGCGATTGCTGGCTCTTTGCCTGCTTGCAAAATGCGGTCGTTTTCTTCGCGGAAATGTCGTTTGCTGACCATATCACCTTCGATAAATTTCGTATCGCCGCTATCAATGATTCGCACTTGACGTAACATCTGGCTCACGATAATCTCGATGTGTTTGTCGGCAATATTGACCCCTTGTCTACGATAGACTTGCTGCACTTCGCTTACGATATATTTATGCAGCTCTTTTTCGCCCGAGATTCGGAGAATGTCGTGGCTTGAAACAAGCCCATCTGTAATTGCTTCGCCGGCATGGACAAATTCACCTTCATGTACCAAAATACGTTTGGTTTTGTCGACGATGTATTCAGCGCTGCGCCCATCGTCAGCTTCGACAATGATTTTTTCTTTGTTGCGAATCGGCTTGCCAAAGCGAATCTTGCCGTCAATCTCGGAGAGAATCGCTTGGTCTTTGGGTTGTTTGCGCGCCTCAAAGAGTTCAGTTACGCGCGGCAAACCACCTGTAATGTCTTTAGATTTTGCAATGGCTTTGGGTGTTTTGGCGAGAATGTCGGTGATTCCAACATCTTCGCCTTCAGCAACATGAATCATACTCTGCGGGTCGAGTAGATAGCGCACAGTTGCGCCGTTGCTGCTTGTGATAATAATCGTTGGTTTCAGCCCGCTTGGAATATGTTCGTTCACCATAAGCAGCGAGCGGCTCTCACCTGTGAGCTCGTCCATCACGACTTGCTCGGTTACAGTCGATGGCGAAATATCGGCATAGCTGACTTTGCCCTCGATTTCGGCGATAATGGGGTTTGAGTAGGGGTCCCATTCAGCGATAATTTTTTGTTCGTTGTGTTTGGGCGAGGCAATCAATGTGTTGGATTCAACATCGCTGCTATCGTCAATCTCAATTATAGATTCACGTGCGATATAGTGTCGAATCGCCTCGCGGTCATTCTCGTCTGCAATCACAGCAAACAAGCCTTTTTCGGTAACTTCTTCACCCTTTTTGAGGCTGCGGAATCGCTCCAAGCTATCGCCCTTGAGGATATAATATTTCACAACACCTTTTTCTTTGGCAAGGATATTCTGCGGAATCGGCGCATTATCGGCAACACGCAATTCACTTGCATAGGGGATTCGGTTGGGGATATTCCAGCTATCCTTAATCACATCGACAATGCTGCCATCTGTGCGCACAGATTCTCCGCTGCTGTAAGGGATATAGAGCTTGCCCTCGATTCTGCCTGTTACGCCCGCGAGGTCGTTGGGCTTGGCGATGTCGTTTTTGCGCAATTTGTAGCTCACGGTGTCGTTTGCGCCCTCGACACTCACGATGACTTCGTCATGCGCGGTCTCGACTTTGAGGATTCCCTCAAACGGCGCTTTGATTTTGGGCTCGAGCAGTAAAATTGCGGCATTGCGGCGGTTTGTAACGACTCTTTTGCCGTCTTTGTTCAACTCTGTGTTGATATTGTAATAGCGGATAAAGCCCTCTTTTTCGGTAACAACCTCTTTCTCTTCCGCACTTCTGCTCGCTGTCCCACCAACGTGGAATGTACGCAACGTGAGCTGCGTTCCCGGCTCGCCGATAGATTGCGCGGCAATCACACCGACAGGCTCGCCCGGGTTTGTGGGTCGCCCCTCACCGAGGTTGAGCCCATAGCACTTGCTGCAAACGCCCTTTTCTGCCTTGCAAGTAACGGCTGTGCGAATCGTTACTGATTTGACATTTGCTTCCGTGATGATTTTGGCGAGTTTTTCGTCAATCAATTTGCCCTCGCTCACGAGCACTTCGCCACTGACTGGGTCGATGACATCAGCAGCTGCAACACGTCCGAAAATTCTCTCTTCGAGCGGCTCGATGAGCTCGCGCCCGACAGAAATATCGGTAATCTCGACACCCTCATGCGTGCCACAATCTTGCATGACGACTTTAACGTTTTGGCTCACATCAATCAGCTTGCGCGTGAGGTATCCCGCGTTTGCGGTTTTGAGCGCCGTGTCGGCAAGCCCCTTGCGCGCGCCGTGTGTCGAGATGAAGTATTCAAGAACGTTCAAGCCTTCTTTGAAGTTCGAGGTAATTGGTGTTTCGATAATCGTGCCATCAGGTTTGGTCATAAGCCCGCGCATCGCCGAAAGCTGGCGAATCTGCGCCGCGCTACCGCGTGCGCCGGAATCTGCCATCATATAAATTGAATTGAATCCGCCCTTGTCTTCTTCGACAAGCTTCATCATCTCCTTGCTCAAATTGTTGCTTGTGGTTGTCCATGTGTCGATGATTCGGTTGTAGCGCTCTTGGTCGGTTGTGAGTCCGCCAATAAATTCTTGCTGGATTCGTTTGACTTCGTCTTTTGCCTTGCTGATGACTTTTTTCTTGTCGTTTGGAACAAGAATGTCATCAGACGAAATCGAGATTCCCGCACGCGTTGCATAGTGGAATCCCAAGTCTTTGAGGCTATCAAGGAATCGCGCGGTGATTTCAAGCCCGCCTTCTTTATAGACATAGTCAATCAATGTCGCGATGTCTTTCTTTTTGAGTACGCGATTCCAAAGCGAAATGGGCACATCAACAGGTAGAATTGAATGCAAAATCATGCGCCCAACGGTCGTTTCTATCATGCGGTTCTCAATCACCGTGCGGATTCGCGTATTGACTTCGATAGCGCCAAATTCGAGTGCAATCATCACTTCTGCGATGTTGTTAAAGAGTTTGTTTGCGCCCTTAGAATCCCTACGTTCAAGCGAGAGATAGTAGAGCCCGAGCACCATGTCTTGGCTTGGTACGGTGACTGCCTTACCGCTTGCAGGTAGCAAGATATTCATCGAGCTTAACATAAGCAGTTTGCACTCGGTGATTGCCTCTTGCGACAAGGGCACATGCACAGCCATCTGGTCACCATCAAAGTCGGCGTTGAATGCTGAACACACGAGTGGGTGGAGCTGAATCGCCTTGCCGTCAATGAGACGCGGGTGGAAAGCCTGAATCGATTGCTTATGGAGTGTGGGTGCGCGGTTGAGCAGAATCGGGTAACCCTCGACAATCTCTTGGAGACAGCTCCAAACCTCGCTGCTGCGGCTTTCAATCATTTTTTTGGCATGCTTTAATGTTGTGGCATAGCCTTTTTCTTCAAGCTTGGCGAGGATATGGGGCTTGAATAGTTCTAGCGCCATATTCTTGGGCAATCCGCATTGGTCCATGCGAAGGTTTGGTCCCACGACAATCACGCTGCGTCCCGAAAAATCCACGCGCTTGCCGAGCAGATTCTGTCGGAATCGTCCTTGCTTGCCCTTGATGATTTCTGAAAGTGATTTGAGCGGACGCTTATGTGCGCCTTTGACAGCATTCACATTCCGTCCATTATCAAACAGCGCATCGACAGATTCTTGAAGCATACGCTTTTCATTACGCACGATAATATCGGGTGCATCGAGCTCGATGAGTCGTTTGAGGCGCTGGTTGCGGTTGATGACGCGGCGATAGAGGTCGTTGACATCGCTCACGGCAAATTTACCGCCATCAAGCGCAACCAATGGGCGCAGTTCGGGTGGCAAAACAGGGAGGGCGGTGAGCATCATCCATTCAGGGCGATTGCCTGAATTGACGAATGCCTCGACAACTTTGAGCCGCTTGATAATGGCTTTTTTCTTTGCCTCCGATGTAACGACCTTGATTTCTTCGCGCAAGTTTTTGAGCAGTTCGTCTAAATCAAGCTGGCTTAGGAGTTCGCGCACAGCCTCGCCGCCCATTTGTGCGACAAAGCCTGTATGTTCGAAACGTTGGTTGATGCTTTGGAATTGCTCTTCGTTCAGCACATCATATTTGCACAGTGGTTTTGTGCTTTCGTTGTCATAGAATGCCTCGCCGGGTTCGAGCACGACATAGGCTTCGTAATACAAGACGCGTTCAAGGTCTTTCATCTTGATTCCAAGCAATGTTCCAATGCGGCTTGGCAGTGAATTGACATACCATATATGCGCCACAGGTGTTACAAGCTCGATATGCCCCATGCGGCTTCGGCGCGATTTGGAGCTTGTTACTTCCACGCCGCATTTTTCGCAAATCACACCACGATAGCGCATTTTTTTGTATTTGCCGCAAAGACATTCATAGTCGCGCACGGGTCCAAAGATTTTGGCGCAAAATAGTCCGTCTCGTTCGGGCTTGAGCGTGCGGTAGTTAATCGTTTCTGGTTTTTTGACTTCGCCATGACTCCACGTGCGGATTGTTTCGGGGCTTGCGAGCTTGAGCTGGAATGCGTTGAAGTCGCTCGGGCGTTTCTCTTCGCCAATTATGAGCGGTTGAAGCTGTCCCTCTTTGCGCTCATAGACAAGCACATCGAGCGCGAGGCTTTGAAGCTCTTTGGTGAGAACGTAGAATGTTTCGGGAATCTCTGTTTCTTTTACAGGTTCGCCTCGTGTAATCGCCTTGTAGGCTTTGACGCGCCCTTCTGTGTCATCTGATTTAATCGTGAGCATTTCGCGCAAGGTGTGTGCCGCGCCATGTGCCTCAAGTGCCCAAACTTCCATTTCACCAAATCGTTGTCCACCAAAGAGTGCCTTGCCGCCCACAGGTTGTTGTGTAACAAGGCTATAAGGACCTGTGCTTCTTGCATGCACTTTTTCATCGACAAGGTGGTGGAGCTTGAGCATATACATATAGCCGACATTCACACGTTCTTGCATTTTTTCGCCCGTGCGCCCGTCATAAAGCTCGGTTTTGCCATCAGAATCGATTTTAGCAAGCGCGAAGAGCTTCTCGAACTCTTCTTGATTCACTCCCTCAAACACAGGAGTGGCAAATTTCACGCCTTTTGACCAATCGCGCGCGTATTCGATGAGCTCGGAATCCTCGAGCTGGTTGATAAAATCGGCAACTTTTTGCATCTTTGATGTCGAGGCAATTTCAATCATTTTTGTGCGCAATGCAGCGACCCATTCGCCCTGTTTTTGTGCGAAAATATCCTCGAGCTGCTCGCCGAGCTTTTTGCCCACAAGTCCAAGATGTACCTCGAGAATCTGCCCGATATTCATACGGCTAGGGACACCGAGCGGGTTGAGGACAATCTCTATTGATTCGCCGTCTTTGGTGTAGGGCATATCCACTTCGGGGACGATATTGGAGACAATGCCTTTGTTTCCGTGTCGCCCTGCCATTTTGTCACCCACTTTGAGCTTGCGTTTGGTTGCGACATAGATTTTGACAAGTTTTACGACACCGCTTGGCAGAATATCGTCTTTTTCGAGAATCGAGAGTTTTTCCTCATGCTCTTCGCTCAAATTTTTCTTTTGTTCTAAGAAATTGTTTTTGATTTGTTCGTATGTCTCTTGGAGCTGCTTGGAATAGCATTTCGCAAGGTTTGTCATCACGAATCGATTTACCGAGCGCAAATCGTCTTTTGGAATCAACTCGCCTTTTTTGAATTTCTTGCCATTGACTTCCGCGTCTGTTTTGAGCGGTTCTTTGGAGAGCATGAGCGTGAGTCGCAACATCTCCTCGCGGTCGAGCATCATCAGCTTATCGTGGTGTTCAAGGTCGAGGCGCGCCTTTTCTTCCTCATACGCTGCAATGGCACGTTGGTCTTTATCATAACCCTTTTTGGTAAAAATTTTGACATCAACAACTGTGCCTTCAAGGCTTGGTGGGCAATAGAGAGACTTGTTCACGACATGCCCTGCCTTTTCACCAAAGATTGCGCGCAAGAGACGCTCTTCAGGAGTGGGCTTCACTTCGCCTTTGGGCGAGACTTTGCCAACGAGAATCATACCCGCTTTGACATACGTGCCGATTTTGACGATTCCACTCTCATCGAGATATGCGGTTTCTTCTTCACGTACATTGGGAATGTCGCGCGTGATTTCTTCGACACCATATTTGAGCTCGCGCGCCTCAATCTCTTTTTCGTAAATATGAACCGATGTGAAAACATCGCTGCGAATGAGTTTTTCGCTCACAACAATCGCGTCTTCAAAGTTGTAGCCATTCCATGGCATAAATGCCACGCGAATGTTCTTGCCAAGCGCAAGCTCGCCTTTATTCATATTGGGTCCATCGGCGATGACTTGCCCTTGCTCAATCGTGTCTCCTGCTTTGATGATTGGGAGCTGTGAGAAACATGTGTTTTGGTTTGTGCGCAAGTTTTTTTGCAACGAATAGTGGTCGATGTATGCGCCACCTTCGTCTTCGCCCAAAATGTAGATGTTTTTGCCATCAACGCGTTCGACCGTGCCGCCGCGCACCGCCTTAATTGCCTCCCATGAATCCCGTGCGATGATTTTTTCCATGCCTGTCCCGACAATCGGAGCATCGGGCGCGAGAATCGGCACGGCTTGACGTTGCATGTTTGAGCCCATCAATGCGCGGTTTGCGTCATCATGTTCGAGAAAGGGAATGAGCGCAGCGGCAACGCCTACAACCATGCTCGGGCTTAGGTCAATCAAATCAACCTTGGATTTTTCTTCGAGTAGAATCTCGCCATTAATACGTGTTTCGAGCAAATCTTCTTTAATCTCGCCATTTTCATTGACTTCTGTGCTAGCAGGCGCGATGACTTGCCCTTCTTCTTGTGTTGCGGTGAGATACACGACTTCATCGCTGACTTTGCCATCGACAACTTTGCGATAGGGCGCTTCGATAAAGCCCAAATCATTGACTTTGGAGTAGATAGAAAGTGTGTTGATAAGCCCGATGTTTTGCCCTTCTGGTGTTTCGATGGGGCAGATTCTGCCATAGTGTGTTGGGTGAACATCGCGCACTTCAAATCCCGCGCGCTCCTTGACAAGCCCGCCTTCACCGAGCGCAGAGAGGCGACGTTTGTGCGTTACTTCAGAAAGTGGGTTGGTTTGGTCCATAAATTGTGAGAGCTGCCCGCCTGTGAAAAACTCGAGAATCGTGCTTGTAATCATCTTGGAATTGATGAGGTCATGCGGCATCATCTCTTCGAGATTGCTTGGCGGTGTTGTGAATTTGTCGCGAATGGCTTTTTGCATTTTGACAAGCCCCGCATGTAATTCATTAGCAAGCAGCTCACCGATGGCGCGAATACGGCGATTACCCAAATGGTCGCGGTCATCGATGCGCCCTAGTCCATTTTTCACGCGGGTGAGGTAGGAGACTGTGGCAATGATGTCTTGGTAGGTCAGCACCGTAACATAGCTCGGAACATCGAGCCCGAGTTTGTGGTTCATTTTCATGCGCCCAACGCGTGTAAAGTCGTAACGTTCTGGGTCAAAAAAGAGTTGTTGCACAAATTGTTTTGCCGCATCACGTGTTACAGGCTCGCCGGGGCGCATGACTCTATAGATTCGAATCGCGGCAAGCTCGTTTTCGTTGTCGATTTTTTCGGTTTGGCGCAAAAGGCGCAGAGATTCTGCATCGGCATCAAACGCATTGATGATTGAGGCGTCATGTCCTTTGGCGATGTCATCAGCGATGACAAATTCGCTCACGCCTGCCTCGAACATTTTTTTGATTTTGCTTTCGTCAATTTTGGTGAGCACATCGAAGAGAATCTCGCCATCTGTGTTGTAGATGGGTTCGGCAAGGCGGCGGTCAAAGAGGACTTCAAGAGGGTAGCGCATACGGATTTCTTTGGATTCAAGCTCCTTGCGTTTTTTGATTCCAATGCGCTTGTCTTTCGCAACGATTAAATCGCCATTTTCATCAACGACATCATACGTTGCACGTTCTTCAAAGTCTTTGAGATTGAAGGGTGTAACGAAATTATCAACATCTTTCATTACAATTTTTTTGAGTGGATAGAAAATTTTGAGAATCTCTTGCTTGCTGTATCCTAATGCGCGGAACAGAATCGTAACGGGGACTTTGCGCCGTTTGTTGATTCGAACATAGAGAGTGTCTTTGGCATCGTATTCAAAATAAAGCCATGAGCCTTTGTCAGGAATGATTTGCCCTGTGTAGACGCGTTTGTTCGACACACCTGTTGTGGGTTCTTCGTCTTTAAAAATAACACCCGGGCTTCTATGGAGCTGATTCACAACCACGCGTTCGACACCATTGATGATAAAAGATGTGCGGTCTGTCATAAGCGGAATCTCGCGGATAAAGACACTTTGTTCCTTGATGTCTTTCACACCAAGTTTTTCGCCTGTTTTTTCGTCTCTGTCCCATAGAACGAGGCGCACTTTGAGTTTGAGAGGAATTGAATAGGTCAGCCCTCGTTCCATTGCTTCGCGAATAGTGTAACGAGGTTTGCCATATTCGCAACCGACATATTCAAGAGTTACGCGATTTTGAGTATCATGGATAGGAAAAACAGAATGGAATACTTTTTCGATTCCGCTTTTGCTTCCTTCTGTGCCATAGAGAAAGACATCATAGCTACTGCGTTGGAGTTGAAGCAAATTGGGTATAGTGATATTTTGAGGAATCTTTGTAAAATTAACTCGTAATCGATTGCCAGATTTTAAAGTGATGGGCATGGTAAATAACCTCGTGATAAGATTTCTAGGAGACAAAAGGGCAGGGCGGCATGGGGGCGACCCTGCAACTAACTGAATGCTATTTCACCTCGACTTTCGCGCCCGCTTCTTCAAGTTTTGCTTTGATTGCTGCGGCATCGTCTTTGCTCGCACCTTCTTTGATAGTATGCGGGGTTTTTTCAACAGCATCTTTTGCTTCTTTTAGTCCAAGACCTGTGATTTCGCGTACGACTTTGATGACATTGATTTTCTTGTCGCCTGATTCGAGGAGAATCACATCAAATTCTGTTTTTTCCTCTGCTGCTGCGGCAGCACCACCACCGCCAGCACCCGCAACAACGGTTGGTGCAGCAGAAACGCCGAATTTTTCTTCAAATTCTTTGACAAGCTCGGAGAGCTCAAGAACTGATAGATTACTGATATATTCAAGCACATCTTGTTTTGTGATAGCCATAACAATCTCCTTGTTGTTTAATTTTCTTCTTTTTGCTTGCGCAAATTGTCAAGCCCTGTAACAAAATATCGAGCAGGTCCCATCCAAACAGAGAGCAACATGCCCAATAGCTCATCACGTGAAGGCATTTTGGATACAATGTCAATATGTTTGGCATCGACAACTTCACCTTCAAAGAAGCCGTTTTTGATGGCAAACATGCCATTTGTATCCGTAGCAAACTTGCTCAAAATCTTTGCAAGAGCTACTTGGTCCTCGCCCCAAGCGAACAAATTGGTGTCTCGAAATTCCAAACCTTCTATCCCTGCATTTTTGAGTGCGATTGCAGCGAGAGTGTTTTTGACGACTTGAATCTTGACATCTGCTGCACGCGCATTCAATCGGAGCGATTCGAGCTGTTTGACACTTAAGCCTTTATAATCGCACACGGCAATCGCATTTGATGCTTTGAAACCCGTAGTCAAGTCCTCTATGATGCGAGTTTTTTCGTTTCTTGTCATTGGTACTCCTTTCCGACAAACAACCTATTACAGGGAAGTTTAAGCCGTAGCCCCCGTAGTCATCAGTCTAAGATTAAGCCATTTGTGCTAACGCAAATCCATGAGTTCTTGTGCATCGAGCTGCAACGAAGGACTCATTGTGAGCGAGAGAGTTGCATGGCGAATGTATTTACCTTTGGCAACAGAAGGCTTAAGACGATTAATCATTTTCACAAGCTCTTCGAGATTGCCTTTGATTTTGTCTTCGCTAAAGCTCACCTTGCCAATTGGAGCGTGAATATTGCCTTTTTTATCCACACGGAAATTCACTTGTCCGCTTTTGACATTATTGACGGCTTTGCTAACGTCCATTGTTACGGTGCCTGTTTTGGGGTTTGGCATGAGCCCTTTTGGTCCCAAAATGCGCCCAACTTTTCCAACTAAAGCCATCATATCTGGTGTTGCGATGACAATATCAAAATTGATATTGCCCGCTTTGATGTCTTCAGCTAAATCATCTGCTCCCACAATGTCTGCGCCCGCATTTTTTGCTTCATCTGCCTTGACGCCTTTTGCAAACACCGCTACACGCACTGTTTTTCCTGTCCCATGTGGCAACACCACAGCACCGCGAATCATCTGGTCTGCATGACGAGGGTCAACACCTAAACGCAATGCAATTTCTATCGTTTCATCAAACTTTGCAGAGCGCAATTCTTTGATTGTGGCAGATGCTGTTGTGATGTCGTATATTTTGGTTGTATCCACCTTTTCAAGCAAAACTCTCATTCTTTTTGTTTGTTTTTTTGCCATATTATACTCCAACTTTTCTGCTTATTCGACAATCTCAACGCCCATGCTACGAGCGCTGCCTTCAACAATCTTGACGGCACCATCTATGTCTTTTGCGTTCAAATCCTCTGATTTGGTTTTTGCAATCTCTAACACCTGCGCCTTTGTGAGCTTTGCAACTTTGTTTTTCAAAGGATTGTCTGAACCCTTTTGAATCCCTGCCGCTTTTTTAATCAAATCCGTTACGGGGGGTTTTTTGGTAATAAAAGTAAAGCTCTTATCTTGATAAACGGTGATAATCACGGGAATATTGAAACTGCCCATGTCTTTTGTTTTTTCATTGAAAGCCTTACAAAACTCCATAATATTGACCCCTCTTTGTCCCAAAGCCGGTCCCACGGGAGGCGATGGATTTGCCTTGCCTGCCGGAATCTGAAGCTTAAGCTCCCCAACGATTTTTTTTGCCATTTGGTTTCCTTAATGTTTTAGATTAGACGATTTTTTCCACTTGAGAATAGAGAATCTCAATAGGAGTGCTTCTCCCAAAAATAGAAACATTGAGTTTCAATTTGCGATGCTCCATGTCATATTCTTCCACAGTGCCTGTGAAATTCACAAAAGGTCCTTCCGTGATTCGAACGACTTCGCCGGTTTCAAAAAAGATTTTTGGACGTGGGGCAGCACGATTGGTGATTTTTTCAAGAATCGTGTTAATGTCTGATTCGCTCAATGGCGTGGGTTTTTTTGCCTCGCCAATGAAACGTCCTACACGTGGCAGGGATTGAATCAAATGCCATGTTTTTGTGTCCAAATCGACTTTAATGAAGACATAACCAGGATATACGCTACGTTCCGAGATTCTTTTTTTATTGTTTTTGATTTCGATAATGTCCTCTGTAGGGACAACAATCTGCTCCACGCGGTCTTGAATCTTATATTCACGCACAAGATTCTCAATGGCGTCCTTGACAGAACGTTCACTCCCATAATAGGTTTGAATCGCATACCACGCAAAAGACATTCCTACTCCCTTACGCAATGATGGACATAACAAACCACGACAATACCAAATCAACCAATGCCAAAAAGAGTGTTACGATTGTAACAACAATCACCACAGAAATGGCGGCTGCACGTACAGAGCCCACACCAGAATCATCGCCCGACCACGTGGGGAACAGAACCTTATTTAACTCTTTTTTAGAATCTTGGTAATAGCTTATTAGTTTTTTCATCGTCATTCACTTTAATATACTCTTTGGCAGGCCAGGAGGGACTCGAACCCCCAACCATCGGTTTTGGAGACCGGCGCTCTACCATTAGAGCTACTGACCTACATCTGTACTCTAAGATTTCTCCTAGAGTACATTGGCTCTTGCTCTGTCTAACTTTTGAGCTTGACTTCTTTATGAAGTGTATGCTTTTTAAGACGCGGGCAAAACTTCTTGAGCTCCAATTTTTCTGTTTGTGTTTTTGCGTTCTTTGTTGTGGTGTAGTTAATATCACCACTTTCTGAACATTTGAGTCCAATCTTGACTTTCATGTCGATTCCTCGTAATTACTTGAGAATGTTGGTTACAACACCCGCGCCCACTGTCTTGCCGCCTTCGCGAATCGCGAATCGCGTTTCTTTTTCAAGCGCAATGGGGTTAATCAGCTCCACAGTGATTTTGACATTATCACCGGGCATCACCATTTCTGTGCCTTCAGGAAGCGTGATTGCTCCTGTAACGTCTGTTGTGCGCACATAGAATTGTGGGCGATAACCATTCAAGAAAGGCGTGTGGCGTCCACCTTCGTCTTTAGAGAGAATATAGACTTCCGCTTCAAATTTGGTGTGAGGTGTGATAGAACCAACCTTACAAAGAACCATACCACGTTCAACATCTTCTTTCTTTGTTCCACGCAACAAAACACCGACATTATCGCCTGCTTGCCCTTGGTCCATTTCTTTGCGGAACATTTCAACGCCTGTAACGGTTGTTTTTTGGGTATTGCGAATCCCGACAATCTCGACTTCATCGCCAACCTTAACAACACCTCTTTCGATTCTTCCTGTAACCACAGTTCCACGTCCTGCGATTGAGAATACATCTTCCACGGGCATCAAGAAAGGTTTATCGGTGTCGCGTTCTGGTGTTGGGATATAATCATCGACTGCTTTCATGAGCTCAAGAATCTTTTCGCTCCATTCGCCCAAATTGCCTGTTTTAGCTTCTTCGAGTGCTTTAAGTGCTGAACCTGCTACGATGGGTGTGTCGTCTCCGGGAAAGTCATAGTTTGAAAGCAATTCACGTACCTCCATTTCAACCAGTTCCAAAAGCTCGGCATCATCGACCATATCTTGTTTATTGAGGAATACGACGATATAGGGAACGCCAACTTGTCGCGACAAAAGGATATGTTCGCGCGTTTGTGGCATAGGACCATCAGCAGCAGAAACGACAAGAATCGCCCCGTCCATTTGCGCCGCACCTGTAATCATATTTTTGACATAGTCGGCGTGCCCGGGACAATCCACATGTGCGTAGTGTCGGTTTTCTGTCTCATATTCGATATGAGAGGTTGCAATGGTGATTCCACGTTCTTTTTCTTCGGGCGCATTGTCGATGTTGTCATAGTCTTTCAACTCTGCCAAACCTTTTGTAGAAAGAACAGCAGAAATCGCTGCACTCAAAGTTGTTTTACCATGGTCGACATGCCCAATGGTGCCAATATTTACATGAGGCTTCGTCCTCTCGAACTTTTCCTTAGCCATAATCAATCTCCTAAACTCAAATTTATCGTGAAGTCGTTGTGGTGTCGGTGAAGCCCACACCAAAAAACGCTAACAAACAAGCCCCGAATCGAGGCAAAAACTGGAGCCCATAGGCGGGATTGAACCGCCGACCTCTTCCTTACCAAGGAAGTGCTCTGCCACTGAGCTATATGGGCAACTCTACAAATGCAAAATGTAGACAATATATTTGGGAGGGCGAAACTGACGCATTGCAGAAATCAGCTCCCAGACATGGAGCGGGAAACGGGGCTCGAACCCGCGACCCTCAGCTTGGAAGGCTGATGCTCTAGCCAACTGAGCTACTCCCGCACATTGATAAATCTATAAGCTCTATGGTGGTGGGACGTGGATTCGAACCACGGAAGACATAGTCAGCAGATTTACAGTCTGCCCTCGTTGGCCACTTGAGTATCCCACCTCTGCTTATAGCTTATTACTGGTCAAACACTGAAACAAAAAATGGAGCTGGTCAAGGGACTCGAACCCCCGGCCTGCTGCTTACAAGGCAGCTGCTCTACCAACTGAGCTACACCAGCAAAAGAAATGGAATCATACAACAATACGGAGCAAAAGTCAAGGCTTTTTTGCTCGTTTGTCAAAATTTATAGACTTTTTTTGTTGTCATCTTCTTTGGGAGAATGTGAATGCATTGCCCCATGCTCGCGAAAGTCGCCCCACGAGAGCCGCCCACCTCCGAGGATATGGAAATGCAAATGCGGCACTTCCTGTCCCCCGTCTTGCCCAATGTTGCTGATGATTCGATAGCCGCTTTGGTCAAGCCCAACCTTATGTGCAACTTCTTGGATAAAGCTTGTGAGCCCTGCCATCACCGAAGGTGGCACATCTTGAAAACTTGTATAGCATTTTTTGGGGATTGCAAGAATGTGAATCGGTGCTTTGGGGCTGATGTCGTGGAATGCGAGATAGGATTCATTTTCATGTACCTTATTGCATGGAATCTCGCCTGCAACGATTTTTTCAAAGATATTCATGGTTGTCCTTTACGTTATTCTTCGTGTTCTGCCAATAATGCGTCAATATCAGCCATTGATGTGCTAGGGTCGCCGCCTCCAGCGGTGTTGAATCCGCTCTCGGCATCGCGAATGAGCACGGTGTAGGTGTAGGGCAGGGAGAGATAACCTTTTGGATCGCCTTTGTCGATGTCAGCAAGGCAGTCCATAAGTCCATGCGATTCACAAATTTTCGAGATTTCCTCATCAAGCCCAAATCGGTCGAGATAGACACCCACAGATTTTTTCCAATTCACATCGGAATAGGCGGCTTTGTTTTGTGCGGCATTATCGAGCTCATAGAGATAGGAAATTTTGATAATCGAGGCGATTTTATCTTTCCAGTATTCGATTTCAAAGTAGGGATTGAGCAAGTCAATCACTTTGTTGCTTTGTCCTTCACCTGCGAGGTTCATGGCTTCTTTTGCCAAATTTTTAAAAGTATTGTTGAGCTCTGTATATTCAGGCATCGCTTGCAGTCGCGGTTCTTGCAGTGCTAGGTCATAGGCTTTTTTGATGTCTTGCCCATCGATTGCGCCCAAAAAACTTTGTTGGTGCTCAATCAGACGGAGGTTTTCTGCTCCAACATCTTTGAATGGAACAAGTGTCGAAAGAAACGTTGAAAGCTCGACAGCCTTTTCATATTTTTTGTTACTAATAAGATGATTGATTCGGTCGATGACTTGCGGAATCATATACATTGCTTTGTCATAGCTGTTGGTTTGTTTGAGCATAGGAAATTTCTCGGCAAGTTTGAAAAATTCGGCAAATTTGCGCTCTTTGAGCAACATGTCTGCTTGATAAAAACGTTTGGATTCTTTGAGTAGCGAATAGGCAACATCTTTTTTGCTCTTGACATTCAAAAAGGGTTTGAGCAGCGCCTGCGCTTTGGGTAAGTTTGCGTTCATATCGATGATGAGCAGTTTTTTTGCCGCATTGAAAACTTGCAAGAAATATTCCTCGAGCATATCATAGAAAGGCAGCTTTTTGACTTCAGGCGTTTGCTCGGCGATTTTGTATGCCGTAACAACATCTTTGGATTCCCACGCATCGCAGAATTTCGAGACAGCCTCGACTTGTTGGGCATATTGGCTAAACTCTGCCTTTTTGCGCTTGTCGTCCATAAAGGGATGCACCAAACTCACGGCTTCTTGGAATTTATTTGTTGCGAGTAAATCAATCGCTTCTTTGAGTGTGATTTTCCATTGTTTTTCGATTGCTTTGGTATAAACAGGCAAGAGGCTTAGGAAGATATTCTCGTCTTTTGTGAGCTTGATAGCATCAAAGAGTTTGCCTTCGTCAATGAGTCCTTGAAAGGTATCGAGCGATTTTTTGAGATTATAAAATTCAACATAGCCATCAATGAAAGCGACAATGAGCTTATCCATTCCAAGTTCGAGCGCTGAAACGCCATTGTGTTCGAGTGGAAGCATGTGGAGAATCTCAAAATCTTCAAGCCGAACGATATAAAGCAGATTCGATTTTGTGCCCAAAATAATAAATTGGTCATCAGGTGTTGTTTGGACGCGTGTGAACCATTCTTTGGCGAGTTCTTTAGTGGTGATTTGTTTTGTTTCGAGATTGTAGATTCCTGCTTTTCCATCGCGACACGCAAAAAAGAATTGATTGCCATCATTGATGAAAATACCATCTTCAACAACCGATTCGACTTCGACAGTGTCTGTAATATGCCCCACTTCAAGGTCGAAAATTGTAATCACACCATCAAAGCTTGCCGATGCAAATTTTTCGTCTGTTTTGTCAAACACAACAGCCGAGATATAATCTGGGCATGGGGGCAGAGAGCTGGCAAGCTTGAGGCTTGGGAGCTGAAATATAAAGGTTTTGCCGTCTTCACCACCTGTGGCGATATATTGTCCATTTGGGGAAAATTGCGATGAACTAATACTCGCTTTGTGCCATTTAAGGCTTGCAATTTTGATGACAGTTTTATTGTCGCGCAGAACGACTCCTGTGGAACTTTTGCTTGGAGAAATAAATAGGTAACCTTGTGCTGAAGTCGAGAGTGAACGTGTGAATTTGTGCCGCCCTTTTGCGTCTTTCAAGAGCTGTATGCTTTTGGTAAAAGATAAATCTTCAGTATCTAGCTCGTAAAAATGAAAGAGATTATCCATCATAAAAATTTTATCTGAGTCAGAAGCAATCGTGCAACTGACAATACTCCCCGTAACTCTCGTTCGATGCAAAAGTGGAATCATACGACAACTCCTAGATATTGTTTGAATAGTATCGCCCGTCTTGCTAATATTTTTAACTGCCTGTCTAGAATCTCCATATTGATAGGCTTGAACAAGAATCGATCCACACCAATCTCGAGTGCTTTAAGCAGGCAGTCTGATTGGTCAAAGGCTGTAATCATCATGATTGGCATATCCTCATTTTTCTCGCGTATGCGCATGCAAAGTTCTAGCCCATTGAGCAAAGGAATGTTCATGTCAACAATCGCGATATCCACATTCCCTTCCAAAAACACATCGAGTGCCTCTTGTCCGTCTTTTGCACTCACGATGTCAGAAAAGCGCCGCTTTAAGATTCGCTGCATCACCAACTGCGCTTGCTCATCGTCTTCAACATACAACAATCGTAAATCAAAGAGATTTTTCAATTGTGTAGCCTTTTGCATGACCTAGTCCCTTCGTGTATTTTTGTGTCTTTCAACAAAACATTATGAAACTTTCAATAATATTACGCATTATAAACTAACTTAGACAATAAGAGGCTTAAAGAGAGGGGGGACATGCAGAGATACCAAACCAAACAAATCCATGTTGGTTCTGTTGCCATTGGCGGAGATGCACCGATTTCTGTGCAATCAATGACTTTTACCAAAACGGCAAACATCTCCGCAACCAAAGCACAAATCGATAGACTTACGTTTGCAGGTTGTGACATTGTGCGCGTTGCGGTGAGTGATGAGGAAGACGCAAAAGCTCTACAACAGCTTCGCGCACAAATCACGATTCCGCTTGTCGCCGACATTCACTTTCGCTACAAGCTCGCACTTGCTGCCGCGCCTTTTGTCGATTGCATTCGTATCAATCCGGGAAATATTGGCTCGAAAGATAAAATTAAAGCCGTTGTTGAAGCTTGCAAAGACCATCAGATTCCAATCCGAATCGGCGTGAACGCGGGCAGTCTCGAATCTCAATTTGAAAAAAAATATGGACCCACGCCCGAAGGAATGGTGCAATCAGCGCTCTATAATGTCAAACTGCTCGAGGATTTCGGTTTCACAACGCTCAAAGTCTCACTCAAGGCGAGCGATGTGCCACGAACAATCGCTGCATATCGGACGTTGCGCCCGCTTGTGCCCTATCCATTTCATCTGGGTGTTACGGAGGCTGGGACATTGTTTGATTCATCTATCAAGAGTTCTATGGCGCTTGGATTGCTGCTCATGGAAGGAATCGGCGATACAATGCGCGTTTCTATCACGGGTTCGCTTGAAGAAGAAGTGCAAGTGGCAAAGTCGATTCTGAAATTTTCCGGACGTCAGCAAGAAGGCATTTATTATGTCTCCTGCCCCACATGCGGGCGAATCGAGGCAGACCTCATCGGTTCGCTCGAGAAAATCAAGCAGAATCTTACACACATCAAAGCGCCGTTGCATGTCTCGGTGATGGGTTGTGCTGTGAATGCGTTGGGTGAGGCAAAGAGTGCCGATATTGCGATTGCGTTTGGCAAAGGTAGCGGGCTGATTATCAAAAAAGGCGAAGTGTTGTGTCGTTTGCGCGGCGATGAGCTGATTGCCCGTTTTGTGCAAGAAGTTGAGCTTGCGGACAAAGAATATTTTGAAAATCTTGCAGCAGGAAAATGAGATGTCTCTGTATGACCAAATCTGTGCACTCAAAGATTCCACAGCCATTTTACGCGCCACAAGCGCGACACAGCGCCGCGAGCTGTTACATTGCTTTGCGCAAAAGTTGCTTGATTCAAAAGAATCGATTCTGCGAGCAAATGCGCAAGATTGCATGCAGGCGACTCATCTAAGCGCCGCAATGCAGGAACGTTTGGCGCTTGATGATAAAAAATTGCAAATGCTTGCCCAAAGTGTCGCTAATATTGCCGATTTGCCCGACCCAATTGGCAGGGTGATTGAGGGCTATAAGGTTGCAAGCGGAATCCAGATTGAAAAAGTCTCTGTCCCGCTTGGCGTGGTGGCAATCATCTACGAATCGCGCCCAAATGTAACGAGCGACACGGCGGCGCTTTGCCTGAAAAGCGCAAACGGAATCGTGCTCAAAGGCGGCAAAGAATCCGAGCAGAGCAACAAGGCAATCATCGAATCGTTGCGCGTCGCCTTGCGTGCGTTTGATATGCCCCAAGAGTTGGTGTTTTTCACGAGCAGCCGTGAGGCAACGCATGAGATTTTGCAGATGAGCGATTGCATCGATGTCGTGATTCCACGTGGGGGCGAATCTCTTGTGTCATTTGTTACGCAAAATAGCAAGATTCCTGTAATTAAACACGACAAAGGAATTTGCCATGCCTATGTGCATCGCGATGCCGATTTTACAAAAGCGACAAATATTGTCATCAATGCCAAGACCCAGCGCCCGAGCACATGCAATGCGATTGAGACATTGCTTGTCGATGTGGACATTTCGAGCGAGTTTTTGAAGGTTTTGCGTCCAAAGCTCAATGCAAAAGAGACACAGATTGTCGCATGTCCGCGTTCGATGGAACATTTCGAGCACGCAACGCCCGTGGATTCGCAAAGCTATTGCACAGAATATGGCAGCAATTGCCTGAATATTCGGATTATTGCCAATCTCAATGAAGCCATCGAGCACATCAATCATTTTGGTTCGCACCATTCTGATGTCATCATCACAGAAAATTACAGCGCGGCGGAACGATTCCTTGCTGAAGTCGATTCGGCTTGTGTGTATGTGAATGCCTCAACGCGATTCTCTGATGGCGGCGAGTTTGGGCTTGGTGCTGAAATGGGGATTGCCACAAGCAAGTTGCATGCGCGCGGACCTATGGGATTAGGCGAGCTCACAACCTACAAATATCTCATTCGCGGCAATGGCGAAGTGCGCTGCTAGCGACGTTCTTGCCCGATTCGATACAGCGCAAAATCATACTTGATTGGGTCGTGCGGATTGAGCCTTGCAAGCGTGTCTGTCGCGCAAAAAACAGCTTGCAAGTGGTTTGCCTTGCGCTCCAAGATTCCGAGCTCAACGCATAATGTGCTCGTGTGCGTGTCGAGTGGCAAAAACAGCTGCGCTGTGGAGATTGCGCCCTCCCAGAATCCCAAATCGAGGCAGTCTTTGCGAATTGCCCAGCGCAAAAAGAGATTCCAACGTTTGAACGCGCCCTGCGCGCGCGGCGGTTTGTCGGGATTGTAGGGCAGCCCAACAAGAAAATCAAAGCCGCGACTCCTGTACGTTGTTGCGCTAAGAATCGCGCGTTGGAGTGCTGCGATTCCATGGAGCGCGGCGAGGTGTCGCGGCGCGGAATCTGCTGCCGCGCAAAAGACGTCGTGCAATGGAATCTGTGCAAGCGCCATGCATAGCGCCCTGATGTCCTCTGCGGTTTGGAATCGATAGAGTGGAAATGTAGCATGCGCAAGCTGACGTGGGCTTGCAAAGAGTTCAAACGGAATCGCACCAAGTGTGCGCACGATTTGGTGCGCGTTGCCATACGCAAGCAGCGCACAGACAATGGCGATTTTGTCAATCGATTCGCTGTGTTTGTAGCGGTGCACAACCAACAATGGGTCGGGCTTTTGCGCACAGAGTTCATTTGGATTGTTACGCAATGTATATGCGGATTCAAGCCGCGCTTTGAGAGTCATTTGTTGTGCGTTCATGTCGGGAAAGCCAAGCGAAAAGTGGTCGTGGATTCATTGCTTTCAACAGAGATTGTGATGTGATATTCTGTGCAAATTTGTTGCACAATCGCAAGCCCAATGCCAAAGCCTCCTTGGTCTTTGTTTGCACGGGTGTAGCGCTCGAAAATGTGTGCTTTGGTGTCGATAGCGCCGTTGTTGCAAATGCTGAATGTGCGGTCGCAAAGTTGCAGAGACAAGATTCCATGAGGTTGGTTGTATTTGATGGCATTGCTCAAGACATTATCAAGCAGCTTTGCGATTTTGTGTAGATTTGCGCGCCAACGCATAGGCTGCAATTGGGTCGTAAGCTGCAATTGCTTTTGGGCAATATGTGGAGCAAAATAGTCCACACGTTCGCGAATGAGCTGTGCGAGGTCAAATTCTATTGCATTATCGGGAATCGCGCTAGGAAAATTCAAGTAGATGAGGTCGTCATAGAGATGTGTCATCGTGCGTGAGGCAATCAAAATATTATGCAACAATTTTTTATTTTTTGGTGAAAGCTCTTCTTGATTGAACCGCTCGATACTCATCATAATCACACTAAGGGGCGTGTTGATTTCATGCGTTGAATCTTTGAGAAAATCATTGAGCGCTTGGATTTGATTTTGGAGTGGACGCAATGCAAGGCGAACAAGAAAAAGGGCAACGATTCCAATGCCAGCTAATGCGAGCGCAGAAAGGAGGAGATAGCGCATTTTGAGCCCAAAAAACTCCTCGCTCAAATCGCTACCTTCAAGAATCATAAAGGTAGAATCCGCCCTTTTGAGCTTTTTGCGCCACGAATCAAAGAGATAGGCGCGTCCATTAATGAGCGTGATTCTACCGAGATTTTCAAAGTCTTTCGGGTTGTGTGCCGCAATGTCAAGATGTGCGATATTGGAAAAAAGCAGCGCATTGCCGATGAATAGCGCGAAAGGCAGGTTGAAGGTTTGGCTAATGGACTGCAGATTCTCATGCAGCAATGCGATGTCGCCTTCTTTTTTTGCGTGCGCATGCAGGGCAAAAAAGATTGCTCCGCGCGCGTTATACAAACGTTCACGTTCTTCTTCAAACAGCGCTTGCGTTTGGAACGAATAGATAATGGGTAGCGCGATTGCCAAAAGCAGCGCGGTTGAGAGGAGATAGAGGAGCAGAATCTTGAGAACGGCACTCTGCCTAGGGTTCATAGCAATAGCCTCTACCTCTATGATTTGTGATTTTTTCTTTACCAAGCAGCGCACGCAGATGTTTGACATAAGCGCGTAGGCTCATTTCGCTTGGTGTTTCAATGCCCCAAAGATGGGTGAAAATTTCCTCGTAGCTCATAAATCGATGTTTGTTCTGCAAAAACAGCGCAAGCAAATCGAGCTCTTTGCCTGTGAGTGGAATCTTTTGTTCGTTGCGAAACAGCGCCTTTTTTGCATAAAAAAAATGTAGTCCATTGCCCAAATCTTCGGACAAAGAATGCGCCGTGCTAAACGAGGCTTGCAAGATTTTTTGAATGCGCAGCAGCAATTCTTTGAGCTCGAAGGGCTTGCGCAGATAGTCATCGCAGCCGCTCTCAAAGCCCTTTTGCAAGTCATGGATGCTGCCAAGCGATGTGGTGTAAATTGCAGGCGTGGCGATGCCTTTTTTGCGCAATGTTTGCAGTAGGCTAAAGCCATCGCCATTTGGGAGCTTGATGTCCAAAATCCACACATCAAAGCTCTCCTCAAGCGCGAGTTGCAACGCGGTTTTTGCGTTGCCACACACGCAGACATCATACCCTTCTTCGCCTAGAAATTCTTCGACCATTTCTGCCAAAAAGGGGTCATCTTCGACAAGCAGAATTTTTGCTGCCATCTTAGAGTGGTTCTCTGTG
Organism: uncultured Helicobacter sp.; assembly: GCA_947177485.1. Taxonomy (GTDB): domain Bacteria; phylum Campylobacterota; class Campylobacteria; order Campylobacterales; family Helicobacteraceae; genus NHYN01. The sequence goes on along the minus strand of CAMWUR010000019.1, from coordinate 6,263 downwards.
GAGTGGCTCTCTGTGGAGTGGTTCTCTAAGCATGCCACATTCGCCTCGCCCAAGATGTTGTTTTTTGAACACACCAAGCTCACGTGCTTTTTCGACCGTCATCGAATCGATTTGTTTTCGATTTGCTTCACATATGGCGAACTTGTACTTACGCCATTCTTCAAGAGTCATTCTGTCTCGTGCGTTTCTGGTATTTTCACGAATGCCTTGCATAAAGGTGCGTGCATCTTTAACGGTCATTTGGTCGATTCGTTTACGTATCTCGATTTTATAATCAAACGCATCTTCTGGCTTGACTTTGCCAGCAAGATTTTGCAATTCCGTGAGGCTATGTTTTGAAAAGTCTGCTGCGAACAAAGAGGCGCTGGCAATTGCGAGTGCGAGAACAGGTTTGGAAATAGAAAACATGGAAAACTCCTTGTGATAAGATTTGTCTTTTGACAAACGAATCCTAGCCTTTATATGTGAAAGCTTTGTGATTTATGATTATTTTATTATTTCCCCAAATTTTCGCTATCTGCCTGCACAATCGAAAAACTCAAATGCAAAATCTCGCTGTGGCTCTTGATATAATCGTTGATAGAATCGAGCGTAAGAGATTCGATGTTGTGCAATTCTTTTGTAGCAAAATCAAGCGGTAATCCCCAATAATACGCGTTGTATGCTCGACTCAAACGTTGGCTTAACGTTTCGTGTCGCAGAGGCTCGCTACCAAGCAAGAATTTTTTTGCTGCATCAAGCTCATCTTGTGTGATTCCGTTTTGCACAAATTCGGCAATGACGTTTTTTACAGCCTCAATTGCTTGGTCTTTGTTTTCATTTTTTGTTTGCAGATAGCCTGTGGCGTTTGTTGCGCTTTTGGTAATGCTTGTGTACCAATAGGCAGAATAGGCAAGCCCACGTTTAACGCGTATTTCTTCCATTATGCGGCTTCCAAAACCACCTGTGCCAAGCACAAACGCCGCGACTTTTGCTTTATAGCCCTCTGTGCTATAATCCTCGATTTTCAGTGGCGAACCAAAATAGATATAGGCTTGTTCGGTTGGCTTGGTTGCAGAAATCAAACCGGATTCCGTGTTTGCTGGGCATGTTTGAATCGAGGCTGCATTGCCTTTTTTCAAACGTTTGAGCAGGGGGGAAATGTGTTTGGCAAAGTCATCAAAACGTAAATCACCTCCGGCGATAATCACGAGGTTATTCAAAACGAGGTTGTTTTTGTAGAATTGTGCAATCTCTTTGAGTTTGACTTTTTGGACATCGCCCACTTCGGGAATAAGCGCACACGGCGTGCCTTTGAACAGGACGCGCAACAGATTGTCGCTTGCGATGGCATCAAAGTCTGATTCTTTTTGGAGAATGTCAGAAATGGAATCTTGTTGCACTTTTGCTAAAGCCTTGTTGCTAAGGTTGGGCGAATGCAACAAAGAATCGAGAAAACCAAGCGCATTGGGTACGTCTTCAATCAGCGAATCGAGAGTGATAGTGAAATTTTCACGTCCGGCGTTGCTCGAAATGCTAATGGCTCGTTGTTCGAGTTCTTCGGCAAACTTGACACTCCCGAGTTCTTTTGTGCCCTCTTCGAGTAATGCGCTTGCAAGACTTGCAACAAGCCCATTGTGCTTGCCTGTTTTTGCGATTCCAAGTGTGCCACTTGCGCGAAAAACAAGTGTCATATTAAACGTTGGAATGAGCGAAGAATCTTCGTAAATCACGGGGATTTGAACGTTGTTGATTTCTAGTTGTTGCAGTGTAGCTGCCATTGTAACTCCTGTGGAAAAAAGAATTGCGCTAAGAGCGCGAAATAATGCCGTCATGCAAAACGCTCCAGAATCGTATAGGCTGTGTCACGTTTCGCAGGGATTTCACCAATGTCTTTGATGAGACGAATCATTTCATCTTGATTCATGCGGTTGCTTGTGCCTGTGGCGGCAACGACATTTTCTTCGAGCATTGTACTCCCTAAATCATTTGCTCCAAATAAAAGCGAGAGTTGCCCAATGTGGCTGCCTTGTGTTACCCAGCTGCTTTGGATATTTGGGAAATTGTCGAGATAGATTCGACTGCTTGCAAGCAGGCGCAAATAGCGGTTTGATGATGCCTTTTCAATCTCGGGATATTCCGCTTTAAGCGGTGTGTTTTTGGGCTGAAACGACCACATGATAAACGCGCGAAATCCGCCTGTTTCGTCTTGCAGTTCGCGGATTCTGCGCCAATGCTCGATGATATCCTTGTCCTCTTCGAGCGTGCCAAACATCATCGTTGCTGTGCTCTTGATTCCAAGTTTGTGTGCCGCTTTGTGCACCTCAATCCAACGTGAGGCGCTCAATTTTTTGGGAGCAATTTTGTCGCGCACCCTGTCGCTTAAGATTTCTGCGCCAGCACCGGGGATTGACGAAAGCCCCGCGTCTTTGAGTCGCTCGAGGGTTTGTTCCAAAGAGATTTTGGAAATGCGGGCGATATAGTCTATTTCAATGGCAGAGAAGCCATGGATTGTAATCGTGGGGTATTTGCCCGCGATATGCCGCACCAAATCCTCATACCATTCAATCTTGAGCTTTGGGTGAACGCCTCCTTGAAAGAGAATCTGCGTTCCGCCAATAGCGAGGAGTTCATCAATCTTTTGGTCAATCTGTTCAAAGCTCAAGATGTAGCTCTCGTCTGTGTCTTTGAGTGTGCGTTTGAATGCGCAAAATTTGCAATCCACCCAGCAGATGTTGGTGTAGTTGATGTTGCGGTCGACGACAAACGAGGTGATTTTGTCCGGGTGCAACGCGCGCTTGATGGCAAACGCTTGAATGCCTAGCTCTTTGAGCGGCGTGTCGCGCATGATTGTCGCGATTTGTGAATCGGTGATACGTGTCATAGTTCTCCTTAGAATCGTGTTCCCATGTTGAATTCAAAACGTGAGGTTTTGTCGCCGGGTTTGTAGTTGAGCGCGTAGGGGAATACGAAGTTGATGGGTCCAAGTGGCGAAACCCATTCGATTCCAAGCCCTGTGCTGTATCGGTTGATTTCGCCAAAGCCGTCTTGCCCGATTGTCCCGAAATCAAAGAACCCTGTGAGGCGCATTTGCACGGTCTCAAACAAGCCAAAACTTGCTTCTAGGCTGCCAGAGGCTGTGTATTTGCCCCCAATGCGCACGCCGTTTGGGTCAAAAGGCGTGATGGAGCTCGAGCGATAGCCGCGCAATGTGCTCATTCCACCTAGATAGAACTTTTCGTTAATGGGCAGATAGCCTGTTTCGGAGATGACTCCCGCGCGCCCCTTGAGGCGAAAAATCACGTCCCAATCATCGAGAAAATCAAGGTTGGTGTATGCCGCGCCACGTGTGTAGTATTTGATGAATTGTTCATCGCCTCCAACGCCAGCAAACTCGACAAAACCAGAGAGTGAGATTCCGTTGCGCGGGAAATAATAATCATCAGTGCTGTCGTAGCTAAGCCCCGGGATTAGCGAGCTTTTGCTATACATTCCCTCGCGGAAATAGGGGCGGTAGATTTCGGCAAGGTTGCCAACAAAGTTTGTGAGCTCGGTTTGGACATAGCTATATCCCAATGTGGCATGCACAAAATCAAAGAATCGCCGCCCGAACGTCACGCCCGCACCCGTGCTGTTTTCGGTGTAGTCGTAGGTGGTGTATTGGCGATGATAGACTTCTGTCGCGAGGCTATAACGTGAATCGAAAATGCGGGGGTTGTAGAGGTCGACGCGATAGCTCAACTCACGGCGGCTTTTGTCGAGGTAGATTCCGCCTGTCATACCGCTTCCAAACACGTTGCGTTCACGCAACGAGATATTGCCCAAAATGCCGTCATAGCTGCCATAACCGATTCCAAACAGCACTTCACCTGTGTGTGTCTCGGAAACACTCACGAGCAAATCGACCGTTTCTTCATCAACGCGCCGCTCATCAATTTCGACTTTGTCGAAGAATCCAAGCTGACGTAAGCTATTGCGCGAGATTTTAATCCGCGAAGTTTGGTACAAATCGCCTGGGGAGAGCGCGATTTCACGGCGAATCACTCTATCGAGCGTGCGCGTGTTGCCCGAGATGATGACGTCGCCGATTCTTGCCTGATTGCCTGTTGTGATTTTGTAGCGGATAGAGACCGTGGCGTCTTCTTTGTCGCTGTCAAATTGCGGGTCGATTCGCGTGAAAGCATAGCCTAAGTCCCCGATTTTTTCTTTCATACGTTCAATATCTTTGCGCACGGTTTCGATATTGAAACGTTTATCGGGCACGAGCATAAGCAGGTCATGCAGCTCTTCTTCATCAATTACCGCCGTGTCCATGTCGATAGAGACATCGCGCACCATATAAACTCTGCCTTCGGAAATATCTAGCGACATTTCTGCTGTGTAGCTATCAAAGTTTGCAGAAAGCAAGGGGGGCGAGACTTGCGCATCGAGATAGCCCTTGCGCATATAATAATCACGCACACGACGTGAATCATTCTCAAGCTCGTTTGCATGCAGCTTGCCATCGTTGAAGCCCCACATCCAGCCGAGCCAATCTTCCTCGCGGTTGAGCATCACCGATTCGATTTTGCTTGCGCTCAAGTTCTCTGCGCCGCGATAATGCACCTTTGTAATGATGATTTCTTCGCCCTGATTGACAAGAATCGTGAGCTTGATTGCGCGTTCGTTAATCTCCTCTGTCTCTGTCTCAATCACGGTGTCATAATAGCCTTTTGCTTCAAGAATCGAGGTGATTTTTTTCTTGACATTTTCAAGCTTGTATGTGTCAAACACATCGCCTTTTTTGATTCCAATCTCTTTCGCAATCGCATCTTTGTCTGTGCCGATTCCATAGCCCTCAATCTCGATTGCGGCAATGCTTGGCTTTTCTTTGAAATGAAAGGTGAGAATCCCATTTTCTTCGCTCACCCAAATGTCTTGAAAATAGCCTTGTCTGTGGAAATCGATAATCGCATGATTCACACGTTCTAAATCGAGCGGCTCGCCCATTTTGATGTTCGCAATCTCGTTTGCCACAGCAGGCGAGATATAGACCAAACCTTCATAATCGATGCCTCGAATGATAGGCAGAGTAAGGGGCTGTGCGAGTGCACACCCAGCTAGTGCACAAAGAGGCAGCAACGAAGATGGTTTGTGCATAGACGACATTCACCTACTTTCATGGATTTTGGGCATTAAACAGACGATTCTATGATAATAGGATTAATGACATTTTAACAAAAGTGCTGATAATATACATTTTATTTAAAAGGCGAGAGAATGCAGGTTGGAATCGTTGGGCTTGGGCTTATGGGTGGCTCTTTAGGGCTTGCGCTCCGTGAGACAAAGATGTTCAAGAGTATTGTTGGGCTTGACATGGATTCTTTGCATGAGCAACAAGCGCTCTCACTTGGACTGATTGACGAGATTGCAGATTTTGAGACAATTAGAGAATGTGATGTGATTGTTCTTGCTGTCCCTGTGAGCGCGATTGTGCAGATTCTGCAAAACTTGCCGCCGCTGCGTGCACACACAACGCTCATCGACTTTGGCAGCACAAAGGAGCAGATTGTCCGTGCGCTGCCTCAAGTGATTGCGCGCAACTATGTTCCCGCGCACCCGATGTGTGGCACAGAACACAGCGGACCAAAGGCGGCGTTTAAGGAGCTCTACCACAATAAGCTCGTGATTATGTTTGATGGGATTGATAGCGGCGAGCTGCAAAGGACGCTTGCCAAAGAAATGTTCATCGCACTTGGAATGCAAATTGTCCACATGCCGCTTGCCGAACATGACCACCACGCTGCCTATATCAGCCATTTGCCTCATGTCATTAGCTTTGCTCTTGCGAATGCCATTTTACAACAAGAAGATTTTAAAAACATTCTCGCGCTCGCTGGAGGCGGGTTTCGTGGAATGGTACGTCTTGCGAACAGCTCTGCGCGTATGTGGACGGATATTGCCGAGCAAAATCAACAAAATCTGCTACAAAGCTTGCAAAGTTTTGAGCAAGAAATGCGCAAGGCAGAAAAGATGATTCGAGAAAGTCGATGGGACGAGTTTTTTGAATGGATTGAGCAGGCAAACAGAATCCATAGAATTTTTTAGGTTTTATTTACTATCATTTTATCTTTTTTATGATTCTATCAAAATATTCCTCCAAAATAACTTTTGATTCTTGTCCGCGATGTCATCTTTGTCTTCAAATGATTACAAAATGTAACAACCCCTGCGATTTGGGAATATTTAAGCATCAGTTAAGCGGGGGGGGGGGGTTTTTGGATGAATTTACATTTTAATAAGGA
>CAMWUR010000018.1 GCA_947177485.1 uncultured Helicobacter sp. | reverse complement strand
CCACATTGAGTTCGCCATTGCCTGAATATAAATCTTCTATGGCAATCTTGATTTCATTCCCCGAAGCAAACAATAGTGTGATATTTCCTGCGATGTCGTTGAGTTGCATGCCCTGAACATAATCAGCACCAGTATAAGACACATTACCTATCTGCGTGGTGAGGGTATTTAAAAATTCCATATCTCCACTTGCTAAACCCTCTTTGACTTTTTCGAGGTTAGATTCGGAATAATTCATTCCCGTAAATTTATGGAAATCACGAGCGAGACGATTGGCAGCGTCTGTGCCATTGTGCATGTTTGTGTTTTCAATATTTTTCATCACACCATTCAGAGTTGCAATTAAAATATTATACCTATCGCTAGGGTGGTAGCCATTCATGCGTCTTAAGTTGCTATCGTGTTCATAGCTCATGCTGCCGTTTTTCAGACGTTCGAGCGCCCCAACATCTTTCATATTAAAACGATAATCGCTACCTGCTCCCCTTAATGTCTTTGCGGCATGATATTCCCAACCAAGAGACTTTTTGCCTTCTGCTTGAGCCTTGCGCAAACTTTCTACGCTACCACCAAATGAAATTCTTGTAAGCCTCGTTGTGCCATCTGCACTCTTTTGACGATAGGACAAATCGAGTTCATTACTACCAAAGATTTTCTCGGCAATGTCGGGATTTGTGAAGTCAATCCAACCCGATTTATCCGCATAAGCCTTAAAAAAATCGAGGATATTCTCTTTCTTGAGTTGCTCATGGCTTTCTTCGGGGCGCAAGATTGCTGCGAAGCTATTTTGGTTCAAGCTAAAACTATTCTTGATTCCGCTCTTTGGATAATTAAAGAACTGTGTGAGCTCAACTCCACCCAACACATCGAGCAGACTCATTTCCACTTCTGTGCCATCTTTATCATAGCCAATTAAGACAAGATTCTTTGCAGACAAATCATTCGAGGTCAGAAGACCATCATTATTGGTATCAAAGCTTGCTAATTGGGCGAGATTGTCGAGATAGAGAGTCGTTTTTTCGTCAAATTTGACCCCGATTCTCATCTCTCCAAAAGGTGTATCCATCGTGCTTCTATCGCCCAATTCAGTCGTGAATTTTTGCCCGATAATATTAAGGCTGCTATATGGATTAGAATATTGGTATTTTTGGACAGCATCCAATGTAGTTACCATTCTAACAATTTCTTCATCAAGGATAGTAATAGACTTTCCGTCTCCTTTTCTTTGTGGATTCGCGGCTGCTTCTTGCAACTCTGCATAACTTGAATGGCGAATACGCAAGTCTTTCTCATCTATCTTTGGACTCCTTGCATCAAGCTTCTCTCGCAAATATTGTGCATAATCGTTTGTCAGACCTTTGATAGCGATTTGCATGATAGACTCCTTAGTATGGTATTCCACGAACTCCTATCAAAAATCACAACATCGGTTGTTGGATAACTTGTGAGATAGAACCAACCACCAGCAGAATTAATTCCCACGCGTGAATCATAGCTTCCGTCTGTTCGGTATAACCCCATAAACGCACAGAGCGTTTGCCCGTATTTTTCTTTTGTGATACCAACTTCGTTGCTCGACGTTGCAAAGGTTGTTTGGTTGAGTTTTGTTACCAAAAACATTTGCTGACTACCAGACGTAATTTGATACAAATCATCGGTGTTTGGGTCGAATGTGAAAGTGTCCACATCAAGAATCGCCCTTATTTTTGTATCTTGTTTTTTCTTGAGACTTTTCAACGTTTCTTGTAGCTTTGCAATCTCACTCTTTGGAACTTTCTTGAGCTCGCTTGGTTGTGGTGTTGTTGCCCCAAACACAAGCCCAACGCACAAGAACAGTGCAACTATGAATCCTATTCTCACCGTGTTCCCCTTTTGACGTAATATGCTAAAAGTCAAGCAATTTTTATTCCGTTCTGTGGGGGTGAAGATTCCATTTGTCATGTTGAGGCAAAGCCGAAACATCTCATGATTCTCACAACATGCGATTCTTCAGCCTAAAAGCTTCAGAATGACAAATGGAGATTCTGTGCTTGTTGGATTGCCGCTCTCACACTCGCAATGGCACATAGAATCGGAGAAATATTTGGGCGAGAAGCTTTAGGGTGGGTTTTGCGGTTGTGTTGTGAGGTTTCAGCCCCAAGGCGGGGCTGAAGCGGGAGGTTAGTTCAAAAGCTGCATGATGTTTTGCTGAATCGCGTTGGACTGACTAAGCGCATAGTTACCGCTTTGAGCAAGGAGGTTGAGCTTTGTGAATGTTGAGCTTTCCTCGGCAAAGTCGGTCTCGCGAATTTGAGATTCTGCTGCTTTGACGTTGACTTGCGTAATCGTGATGTTGTTGAGTGTGCTTAACATTTGTTGTTGCACAGAACCCATGTCGGCACGAATGCTATCGAGCTGCTTAATCGCGCTTTCGGCGATGTTCATCACGACCATTGCGCCACGCAATGTCGTAACCCCAGCGCTCACTCCAGACGCATTGTCGCGCGTTGCCACAGCAGCGTTAGGGTTTGCGCCCATTGCCGAGGCCTTGTTTGCGTCCCATGCGTTGAGTGTGCCGCGCAGATTCACGCTTGTTTGCGCAACGGTAGAGTTTGTCGCAAAACCAGCAAATCCAATCCCAGCGCCTGTAACGCGAATATCGCTCGCATCGAGTTTGGTGAGCGTGAGGCGACCACCAAAGAACGAGTTGTCTGCCACACCCATAATTCCGCTAAGTGCTATCGTACCACCTGCAGTGTTGAATGCTGTTCCTGCAACATGGATTCCACGTCCATCGAGTGCTGTGAGGTGCAATCGCCCATGGTAATCGACTGACGCCTGCACACCTGTTTCTTCTTTGCGTGCGTTAATTGCGTTAATGAGCTTGCCATCTCGGTCATTATCGACAATGTCGGTAAGCGCCCCGATGACAACACCATTAATCGTAAGCCCGCAAATCGCTGCAGCTGCCACAACAGCGCCGCTGCCTGTGGTTTCGACCACGAAGCTCGCCTTGAGTCCGCCAAGCGCATCCGAGTTTTTGTTGATGACTTCTGCCAAAGCGCCCACGCCTGTTCCAGCAGATGTCGAAATCACGACAGATTCAAGCACCACGCTCTTGTTGCCCTGTACAGCATCGACTTGCATGACGACTGTTCCTGTTGCGCTAACAAGCGCCCCTGTTTCTACGCGCACATGCCCGATTTTATCGGAAGTGGTTGGACCAATGCTCGCTTTGATACTTTGGTTTGAATACGCACCGACTTGGAATTCTTTGTTGGTGAATGTCCCTGACAACAATGCAAGCCCGTTGAAGCTTGTGGTTTGCCCGATATTGTCGAGCGAGCCAATGAGCCGCGTGATGTCTGCCTGAATCGCTGTCCTTGTTTTAGTGGTTTGCCCGTCTTGTGCCGCTTGTACAGCTTTCGTTTTGATGGTATCAAGGATTTTAATCTGCTCGTCCATCGCTTTATCGGCGATTTGGATAATCCCGATTCCGTCATTGGTGTTGCGGATTGCTGCGCCCAATGAATTTGCTTGTGAGCGCAAACTATCGGCAATCGCCATACCTGAAGCATCGTCTGCTGCTTTGTTGATTCGAAGCCCTGAACTCAATTTTTCCAAAGAATCCTTGAGATTGTTTTGGGTAAATGTACCCTGTGCGCGTGAATTGAGCGCGTGAATGTTGGTGTTAATATTGAAAGGCATAGTGTACCCCTAAGATTAAATTTTTGGGGATGTCCTTATCGAGAGAGTGGCAGCTCATTGCAGTCATTGCGAGCTTGCGCAGTCAAAGTGGGTGTCCTTACCACATCTACATAAACAATATCGGCAGCACAAAATAAAATTGAATAGAAAAAACAAGATTTTTGCAATTTTTTTGCTACTTTTTTGACGTTGGCATGCGGGAGGGGCTTGCGGGCACAAAATTTATTGCGACGTACTATAATAAAGCTGTGCAAATTCCTTGCAGTTTTGGAGCAGCTCCTCATAGCTGCCCATCGCGATGATTTTGCCTTGCTGCACAAACGCGATTTTGTCTGCTAGCTCGATTGTCGAGAGCCTATGTGCGATAATCAATGTGATTTTATCGCGCATCACTTCTTTGAGTGTCTCCTTGAAGCTGCTTTCGGTCTTGTTGTCGAGTGCGCTCGTGGCTTCGTCTAGAATCAGCACGCTTGGGTTTTGATAGAGTACGCGTGCAATCGCGATTCGCTGCCGCTGCCCGCCCGAAAGATTTGTGCCCGATTCTTCGAGCAATGTGTGAATCGTTTGCGGAAGCTTGCTGACAAATTCCCATGCATGCGCTGCCTTAAGAGCCTCAATGACGCGCAATTCATCGATTTCTTCGCCATTTGCAAGCCCGCTATATGCGACATTGTAGGCGATATTTTCATTAAAAATCGCGATTTTTTGGGTTACAACAGCGATGTTTTGCCGCAGCGCGCGCATATCAAACTCACGCGCATCAGTACCATTCACGCGCACAGCACCGCTATCTGGGTCATAGAATCGCAAGATGAGATTCGCAATCGAACTCTTTCCGCCCCCGCTGTTGCCGACAAGCGCGAGGCTTTGCCCACGTTTTAGCGCAAAGCTCACGCCGCGCAGTGCCTCAATCTCATCATAGCGCAAATGCACAGAATCAAGCGCGAGATTCTCAATGTGTGTGATGGGTTGTGTGCCGTTTATCATTGTTGATTCGCGGTTTTTGAGCTCGAAAATGCGTTCGCCTGATGCAACGGCGATTTGGAATTTGTTGTGCAGCTGGCTCAAGCGCTTGACGGGTTGATAGAGTAAAAAAAGAGCCGCCATGAATGAGAAAAATTCGGGCGCGTCCATATCGCCATCAATCACCTGCACGCCGCCGATAAAAATCACGATTCCAGCTGCGATTCCGCCGAGTATTTCCATAATAGGCGATGTCAGCTCGCTTGTTCGCGTTGAGCGCATTCCAAGTCTAAGCAAGCGCTCATTTTCTTTTTCAAACCGTTCTATCTCGAGTTTTTCCGAGCCATTCGCCTTGAGCATTTCGATATTGCCAAACACTTCCGTGAGCCGCGAGATGACATCAGCATTTTTTTCCTGTGCACGTTTCGAGATTTTTTTCATTTTGCGTGCCAAGAGCGAGAGTGGCAGAAGTGCGGCAGGCAGCACAATAAGCCCATAGAACGCAAGCTCGATGTTTTTGTAGAACAGCAACACTAAGAGTCCAACGAGCGTCAGAGCCTCACGCACAAACTCGGCGCAATAGTTTGAAAGCGCCGCTTGCACCTGCCCTGTGTCATACATTACACGTGCGAGCAGCTCGCCGCTTCGTTTTTGATTGAAAAACGCGAGCTCGAATGTGAGCATTTTTTGTAGCATTTCATTGCGCAGCTTGAATATCACACGTTGTCCAATATAGGCGATGAAATAGGATTGGATATACGCGCCAACAGATTTGAGCGCATAGACGCCGACAAGGAATAGGGGGAGAACATAGAGCAACTCACGGTCTTTTTGGATAAAGATTCCGTCTAAGACGGGCTCGACAAGATGCGCGATTCCGGCGGTAGAAGCCGCAACAAGCATGCCGCCAATCATGGCATAGAAAAAATAGAGCCAATTGCCGTCAAGATAGGGCAGAAAACGTTGGTAGAATTGTTTCATGGAAAGATTGTAATGCAAGAATCCTAATAGATTTTAATGCGTGAGCGAGCGGGTATTTGCCGAATCGAGCGTGTAAGAATAGAGGTTTGCATTGTCGCGCAGCGACCAACCCAAGTCATGCCAAAAGAGATTGCCGATTTCGTTGGTTTTGAATGCAATCAGGTTGATATGTGTTGCGCCTTCTTTGCGGAGCGATTCGATTGTGCGTTCGACCATGCGCTTGCCGATGTTTTGGTGGCGGTAGTCTTTGCGCACACAGACATGATAGAAATACGCGCAACGTCCGTCATAGCCGCACAAAACGCTGCCAATGATTTGGTTGTTGTGCTCGGCAATCGTGTTGGTGTGGGGATTGCGCTGCAAAAACTTGCGCAAGCCCTCGAAGGAATCATCGACACGATAGATGTAGAATCCTTCGATACTCTGCCACAATGCAAGCACAGAATCATAATCTTCGAGCTGCATTGCTCGATAGTGCATTGTTTCTCCTTAAATTGGTGGAGTCGTGGGGAATCGAACCCCAGTCCGAAAATCTGACCACTTAAATGTCTACATGCTTAGGCATAGTTTAAAACTTTGTTGCTATCCTTAAAACTAGCCAAAACAAAAGAGCAACGCAACCTAAAATCTTTGCCCCAATGCTCGGTAACACAGAGGCGCATCTAGCGGGTTATGACGATTTGCAAAGATAGCTAGAATCCCCAAGCAAATCGGCTCCGAAGAGTTGTTAAACTTACGCGACTTTTGCGTAAGCTGGAGCGTAGTTTGTATTGTTTGCGTTTACTTGACGCGGATAGTTTTAGGGTGTGTCCAGACCCACATGCGATTCAAGCTCACAAACTCCCGTCGAAAGCCAAGTCGACCCCTTGAGCGTAAGCGGGGATTATAGTACGTTTTAGCTGTTTTGTCAAGAGCAGAATACTAAGCGGTTTTGAAGCTTGCGTGTGGTAGGTTTTGTTTTTATGATGATTGCAGAGATTGAGGGGAACAATGATTCGTAGCATGCGATTGAGAAACTTTAGAGGATTTGAGGACATCGAATTATCGAACATGTGCCCGATTACATTAATATCGGGCAAGAATAATGTTGGGAAAAGCGCCATTTTGGAGGCAGTTTTTTTGTTTTTTGACCATAAGGCGCCGGATTCTTTTGAGAAAATTAATATATTTCGTGGAAATTATATACTTAACCATAGTTCGATTCTGTGGGAATTAATTTTTTATCAAATGGACATCAATAGAGAAATACAGATTGAAATGAACTTTGATGATACGTTGGCAATATTAAAATATGCGCGCGATTCTTCATTTGTCCCAATCTATAATGCTTCTATGCCAAAAGAGATTATGAACGACATCGTAACATCTGCAAAATCAAAATACACACTTAAGTTTCAATATGCAAGGGGAGATTATACTGAAGAAGGGCATTTTATTGCTGGACAAACGGGAATCTTTCAAAACATGACGACAAATAAAGACAATCAAGTCGAGCTTATGCCCTATGTTCAATTTATTAATAATCGGCGAATGTTTGATGTTGCCATTATTGATGATTTTGGCATAATCGAAATGCAGCAAAAGAAGCAAGATGTGATTGACATCATGCAGATGATTGATAAAAGTATTCAGGATATTACCACAATTTCTACTAATGGGCAAGCATCGCTCTATGTCAAAACAAATGACCATTTGCTCCCGTTGAATCTAATGGGAGATGGGACGAGTAAGCTCTTATGTCTGATTGTGTCTATCATTTCTCACCCTAACTCTATCTTTCTTATCGATGAAATCGAGGGCGGATTCCATTATGCGATGTATCCCAAATTATGGGAAATTATTGCCACGATTGCTCGCAAATATGCATGCCAAATCATCGCGACTACGCATAGTTATGAATGTATCGTTGGCGCAATTGACGGCATAGAATCTGCGGATAGAAAGCATGAGTTTTGTTATTTTCGACTTAATAAAAAGGGTACACAGAATCGTACTTATCGCTACTCCGATGAGCTTTTGCGCATAGCAATTGCAGAAGATATGGAGGTGCGCTAATGCCGCCGCGAACCACAAATCGAGAAATAAAAAAGCAATATTTAATTGTTTGTGAGGGGCGCGATGCCCAAGAATTTTTAAAAACATATCTCGATAGCGTATCCGATACTAGTCCAAATTTTTCTGAAGATATACAAATCATCAATTTTGGTGGGAATAATGAATTAACTAATCGTCTCAAGCTTTTGCGAAATGATGACAATTTTGACAATATCAAATCTCTGCTCATCATTCGAGACGCGGAAACAAATTTTGAATCTGCCATACAATCGATTCAAAAATCGCTCGAATCAAATGGGCTTTCCGTTCCAAAGTCTCCGTTCATGTGGGAAAACGGAACGCCAAAAATTGGCTTTTTGCTTTTTCCAAATTGCAATGCGGAATCCGCAAATGGCACATTAGAGGATTTATGCCTTTCGATTCTATCCAATGCCAAAGCGCCCGAATTAAAACAAGAAATTGTTTATTTCATGGACACATTAAAAGAAAAATATCATTTCAAATTTTCCCGCCCATTTAAAACAAAACTCCACACATATTTTTCTATCCATGACGATTATGTCTCGCTAAAAATTGGCGAGGCAGCAAAGGCTGGCGCGTTTGATTGGAATCATGAAAAACTCGCGCCATTCAAAAAGTTTCTTTCCAAAATGTTCTCATAGATTCTAAATTTTCTCCACCCTTTTTGCAAGCCACTCCTGTGCCGCACCTTCAAGATGTGGCGAAAGCAGCTCCCAAACGCGTGTGTGATAGGAATCAAGCCATTCTTTTTGTGATTGCGTGAGCATTGCGCGCACAATCAACTGCGGCTCAAACGGGCAGAGGGTGAGCGGCACAAACTCCAAGAATCCCACATGCGCGCTTGGCATGGCGACAACGAGGTTTTCGAGCCGAATGCCCCATTGCCCTTCGCGATAGATTCCGGGTTCAATCGAGGTTACCATGCCTGCGTGCACCTGTGTTCGCGCCGAAATAGGGGCGTTGAGCGAGAGGCTTTGTGGTCCTTCGTGTACATTCAGAAAATATCCCACGCCATGCCCCGTGCCGTGCGCATAATCAAGTCCTTCGCGCCACAGCGGCGCGCGTGCAATGCTATCAAGCAGCGGCATGGCAATTTTTTCGGGGAATCGTGTCTGTGCAATCGCGATATGCGCTTGCAAAACGAGCGTGTAGTCACGTTTTTGCGCTTCGTTTGGTTCGCCCACAGGCACAACGCGCGTGATGTCGGTCGTGCCGTCCAAATATTGCGCGCCCGAATCGAGCAATAAGAGATTATTGCCGACAAGCCTCGCGCATGTGCCGCGTTTGGCTTGGTAATGTGGCAAAGCGCCGTTTGCGCCAAAGCCCGCGATTGTCGCGAAACTATTGCCGACATAATGTTCCATTTCTGCACGAAATGCCGTGAGGCGCGTGTCGATGTCGCATTCATCGAGCGATTCGTTTGGCAGCGCTTGCTCAAGCCATGCAAAAAACCGACAGAGTGCGATTCCATCGCGAATCATCGCGTCTTGAATCCGCGCAATCACCGCTTCGCTCTTGCAAGCCTTTTGCAGGGTGCTTGGCGCAAGCTCCTCATGCAATGTGTTGCCGTTTTGTCGCAAGATTTGTGCCGTGCGCGTGGTGATTCTATCGACAAGTACGTGTTTTTTCTTGAGCTTGGCGAGCTCTTTTTGCGCGCGCTTATATGGGAAGAGGCAAAAGCCATCGGCATGCAGCTCTTTTTGCAATGATTTTGGTAAGGATTTGATATGTAAAAAGAGTTGTGCCTCATTTTTAGAAATGAGCAAAAAGGCAAAAAACACGGGATTGTATAAAATATCGCTGCCGCGCAGATTTGTTATCCACGCAATATCATCAAGACTGCTGATACAATGCCATTGTAGGCCCATTTGCCGCATTTTGGCGCGCACATCGCGCAGCTTTTGTGCTCTCGAAACATCGAGCTCATGTGCATAAATCTCATGTGTAACGCGTTTTGGTCGTTCTTTCCAGATGTTTCCAATGCAATCACAATCGACAAGCAAGGCGGGATTGAGCAGATTGCAGAGTTCTTTGTAGGTAGCCAAAGGCAGAATCGAAAAGTCGATTCCGATTTTCCAGCCTTTTTTACTAAAGTTTGCAAGCTGCTGTCTATAACTTCTTGCCGCGCTTTGTTTTTCGAGCACAACATCGCTTGGCAGCTGCCGCAATGCTTGCTCAAAATAGCGCCCGTCTGTCCAAAGCCCAGCATAATCCTGCGTAACCATGAGCGTGCCCGCGCTGCCGTCAAATCCGCAAAGCCATTGCACAGCTTGATAGTGCTCTGACAAATATTCATTTAGATGTGGGTCAGAATTGAGAATCACGCACACATCAAGATGATTCTCCCGCATGTTTTTGCGCAATGATTCAAGACGTTTTTTATAAATTTCCATAAAATTCCTTTTATTCAAAATCAAGAATCAAATAGCGAAATTTTAAGTCCTCGAGCTGTTTTTTTAAGTGCTTATTCTCTTCAAGCAATGCGTTTGCTTGTGTTTGGAGCTGGAGAATATCGCGGCTAATATAATAGATATTGCTGCGGATATAGATTTTAGGCACAAAAAGTGCGAGCACCAAAAAAAGGACACCAAAGATTGTTAAAAGGTTTTTGAGGTTAAGATTTGTGCTCTCTTCGCGGTAGCGGGCGTATTCATTGAGCAATTGTTCTTTTTCTTTGGATGTCGTTTCGATTTTCTCGTCCATTACTTTTCCTTGTTGTAGAATCGAAAAGCACGTAATTTCGCGCTTCTTGAACGCACGTTGTTTGCGACTTCTTCAGGACTAGGTGTGATAGGCTTTTTGGTCAGAATCTCGCCAAGCGCGTGGTTGTTGCCACACTCGCAACGTGCCGCAAATGGTGGGCAGATACATGATTTTGCAAAATCTTTGAAGCTTTGTTTAATCATCGAATCTTCGAGTGAATGAAACGAAATGAGTGCAAGAATCTGTGTCTTGTTGCGCGCGCTTGCAAGTAAATGTGCAAGCTGCCCGAGCTCGTCATTGACTTCGATTCGGAGCGCCTGAAAGGCGAGCGTTGCGGGGTGTAATGTGGTGTGGTGCAAATGTTGTGCGATAAACTCTGCAAGTTCGCGCGCGGATTCAAAAGGCTTTTGCTTGCGCCGTTCGCTAATCAAAGCGGCGAGCTTTTTGTATTCACGCACATCGCCGCGCTTGAAAATTTGTTCGAGAGAATCTTTAGGGTAGCGGTTGACAATCTCTTTTGCATTGAGAATCTGCTTTTGGTCCATGCGCATATCGAGCGTTTCAGAACGAAACCCAAAACCGCGAGCAGACGTGTCGAGATGATAGCTCGAGACGCCCAAGTCGGCAAGGATTCCCACAACATGCGTGGATTCTAAAAGCGCGCCAATGTTGCCAAAACAGCCCCAATGCGCGACAAAACGTTCGCCAAAATGCGCAAGCTTTTTTGATGTGAGCTCGATTGTCTCGCTATCGCGGTCGATTCCAATGATTCGCACATGTGGATTTTGGGCAAGAATCGCCGCGCTATGCCCACCAAACCCCAATGTGCAGTCGATAATCACGCCTTGCAGGTCTGCAAAGAGTGCGCACACTTCGTTGCACAAAACGGGGAGATGTGCCATTACAATTCGAGCCGCGAAACTTTGCTTTCGACTGCTGCTTTTGCGATTGCGCCTGAAACAAATTCGTTGAGTCGTGGGTCAAAAGCAGACGGAATGAGATATTCTCTGCCAAAGTGCAAATCTTTGCCAAACATTGCCGATAGCTCGTGTGGCACATCGAATCGCGCGAGCTCGGCGAGTGAATGCGCGGCAGCAAGTTTCATTTCTTCGTTGATACACGAGGCACGCACGCGCAAAGCGCCCTTGAAGATATAGGGAAAACCAAGCACATTGTTGATTTGGTTGGGATAATCGCTGCGCCCTGTTGCCATCAGGACATCGGCTCGTGCTGCTTTTGCGACTTCGGGCATGATTTCTGGGACAGGATTGCTCATTGCAAACACCATTGGGTCTTTGTTCATGTCTGCAATGTCTTCGGGCTGAATCAAATTGGCGCGTGCAAGCCCGAGCAAGACGTCAGCGCCTTTGAGAGCTTCTTTGAAGGTTGCAAATTTTTCGTGGCTTATGAATTCTTTTTTGATGTCGTTGAGGTCCGTGCGCGTGTCGTTCACGAGCCCGCGCGAATCGAACATGAGAATCTCGCCCACGCCAAGTTGCTTGTAGATTCGTGCGCATGAAATGGCTGCTGCGCCTGCGCCAATCACAACAACACGTAAATTGTGCATTTCTTTGTGGGTGAGCATGGCTGCGTTGATGAGTGCAGCAGCGGAGATGATTGCTGTTCCATGTTGGTCGTCATGCATCACGGGAATATCGAGCTCTTTGATGAGGCGCTCTTCGATATGAAAGCATGCAGGAGATGCGATGTCTTCGAGGTTGATTCCACCAAAAGTGGGTGCAATGGCTTTGACAATCTCGACAAATTTATCGGGGTCTTTCTCGTTCACTTCAATATCGAACGCATCGATATTTGCAAATTTTTTGAATAGCACTGCCTTGCCTTCCATGACGGGCTTGCACGCGAGCGCACCAACATTGCCAAGTCCAAGGCATGCCGTGCCGTTGCTAATCACAGCGACGAGATGTCCTTTTGAGGTGTAGTCAAAAGCTGCGAGCGGGTTTTTGCGGATTGTCTCGACAGGAATCGCCACGCCGGGTGTGTAGGCAAGCGAAAGGTCTCGCTCATTTTCAAGCCCACGGCGGGGCATGATTTGAATCTTGCCTCCTTGGTGGTAGCCCAGAGCTTCGGGATAATGTTTGATGATGTCTTCCATATTTTTCCTTTATTCTTGTGGTTGGTAATGCTGCATGTAGCATGCGTGCATTTCTTCGCGCAAAGCCGTGAACCAATCGGTGGATTCTCCATTGCTTTGTGAATCTGTGTCTGTGGATTTTGTTCCTTTTTCTTTGGGGGTAAAATCGCGTGCAGGTAGTGGCACAAAGAGAGATTCGCCACCACCAACAAGCAGCTTGCCGATGTCGAAAAATCGCCGTGTATGCACGACAACGATGGGCTGATAGCGCAAATGGTGTTTCTCAACCAAGAGTTTTGCACCACTTTTGAATGGCAAAAATTCTTCTTTGCCTGCACTCCGCGTGCCTTCGGGGAAGATGGCAAGGATTCGATTCTCTTCTAGCCGTTCTTTTGCGAGCTTAAACAGCATGACGAGCGAACGTTTGTCTTTGCGGTCAAGCAGAATCATCTTGGGCGCTTTGAGTGCATGCCCATAGAAAAAGAGGTCGCCAAGCTCTTTTTTGGCAACCCAACACAAATCGCCAGGATAGAATGCCTCAAGGAATATCACATCAAGATAACTCTGATGATTGAGAATAATGGCTTGTGCGCTTGTGTCAAACTCGCCTTCCACACGCACTTTGATACGAAAAAGTGTCATAAACCACGTTCCACACCAACGGCGAAAACGTCTTTGTTGTTTTGGAATCAGATACATCAGTGCGATAATAAACGGCACAACAGTGAATGTGTAGATGTAGGATAAAATACCCTTTAGCTTTCTAGTGTTCAACTTCTTCTCTCCTTACCCAGCCAATGCGTCCGTCATTGGTTACGATTTTATAAAATCCATTACGTTTATCGAGAATCTCGACAGACAGCGGGGATTCTTGACGAATAATCACCGTGGAATTAAAAGTCGGCAGGATTTTCACTTCGGCATTGGGCAATAATCGTGCCGTGTCGGTAATGAATATATCAACAATAAAATAGGCAATCACAAGCGCGATACCACACAGACACAGCCATGAGCGCGTGATAGCAAAGGCGATGAGCAGGAACAAAATCGCGCCACTGCCAACACTGATTTGAAACAGGCTAATTGTGCGTTTGGGTTTGAGGTCGCTTTGGGTGCTGACGCGGTCATCGATAGGTACATTGGAAACAGAGATGCGGTGAAACTGGAAATCTTGTGTGCTGAAATAATCAAACGTTATGGGTTCGACTTCTTTGGGGATAATGACATAATAAATAATGGAGGATTTTTCTGGACTCATCACGCCGCTTTCGTAATTTTGGCGAGGGTAATGACCGATGCGCAGGTCTTGGATATTGGAGATTCCTGTGCTAATGGCAAACACGGCGAGATTGTTTTGCGTGTCGTAGCTCGTGATTTTGTAATCATCAAGTGAGAAATCGGATGCAATGACATGGCTAAACATTGGGTTGCCGCTAAGTGTGATTGCCTGCCCGCTAGTGGCACTGATTTCTTGCGAAAGCTCGCCTCCTTGTACTTCGATAGCGACTTTGAGTTTGGGAATCGTGAAATTCGCGCTTTTGATTTGTGCATAGAATGTATTATTGAAAGTGCCATCACTATTTTGGCGCCATGGCGAATCGTCATTGAGAATGATAACGCTATTGTCGCCAACAAAAGTTGTTTCAATCGAACCTTGTAGCTCGCCAAAAACCACGAGTTTGTATTGCAACGGCACGACTTCGCCGACATAGAGTGAACGCGAAAGCGGGTTGAGGTGCGAAAGATAAAGGCTACGCGCGCTGCTTTGTTCCGTCACGTTCGATTGTTCGGGCAATTCAGATGGATTTGCGAGATTGGGCGTGGGTAATTCTTCAATCGTTTGTGTGGGTGGCGGCGGAACAACGCCAAATGTGGAATCGCTTGGATTGATCTCTTCGAGTTCTAAGCCACTTTCATTTTCGATGCTTTGGAAGATTTCTTCACGTGCTTTTTGAATCTGTTCAGCTTGCGTGAGTGCAAGAATAGGAGCAAAGAGACACAAGAAAAGGAAAACAACTTTTAGCAAAGAAGATTCCTTAGGAGTGCTACACCATCGGTGCTGCCAAGCAAGGATTCCATAGCGCGCTCGGGGTGAGGCATGAGCCCAAAGATATTTTTTTCTTTATTGCAGATTCCTGCAATGTTGTGCATTGAGCCGTTTGGGTTGTCCTCGTAGCACAAAAGAATCTGGTCATGCTCGCGCAATGATTGCACATTGGGCGTGTAATAGCAGCCATCGGCATGTGCAATCGGAATGCGCAAATGAGCGCCTTTTGGCAAATCTCGCAAGAAAGCATTGTCGTTGCTTTGCACGCAAAGTGTTGCTATTTTGGACACAAAGCGCCCGCTGTGGTTGCGCATAAGCGCGCCTTCTAACAAGCCGCTTTCAAGCAGAATCTGGAATCCATTGCAGATTCCTAGCACTCTGCCACCCTTTTTGGCAAACTCTGCCACAGCGTTCATAATGGGCGCAAAACGTGCGATTGCTCCGCATCGCAGATAATCGCCATAGCTAAAGCCCCCGGGCAAAACGACTAGGTCAGTGTTTTTTGGCAGGGTAGAATCAGCAAACCAAACAAAATGCGTTCGCGCGCCGAGCATCGTGTAGGCATGGTGCATATCCCATTCGCAATTTGTTCCCAAAAAGCGTATGATAGCGACATTCATAGTTCAATCTCATAATCTTCGATGATATGATTAGCAAGCAGAACCTCGCATGCCTTTTGTGCCACCTCATGTGCGCTCTGCTTGTCTGGCGCGTCAATATCGAGCACAAAAAGCCTGCCCGCACGTACATTGCGAATCGAATCAAATGCAAGCGTGTGCAATGCGTTTAGAATCGTTTTGCCCTCTGAATCCAAAACTCCGTCTTTAAAGGTAATGCAGACTTTTGCTTGCATAGTCGTCTCCTAAGAAAGTATGCGTGAAAGCACCTCTTCATAAGCCATTTTGACATTGCCCAAATCCTCTCGGAATCGGTCTTTGTCAAGCTTTTCATTGCTTGTTGCGTCCCAAAAGCGGCAGCTGTCGGGCGTGATTTCATCAGCAAGCAGGAGCGCGTTGCCTGAATCAAGTCCAAACTCGAGCTTGAAATCAATCAGGCGCAGATTCCGCTTGGCAAAAAATGGAGTGAGGATTGCATTCACGGCACGTGCCTCTTTGCGTAATTGTTCGAGCAGATTCGTATGCGGCACGCAGCCAAGCAGTAGCGCATGCTCATCGTTGATGAGCGGGTCGCCTAGCGAGTCGTTTTTGTAGTAAAACTCGACAAGTTCGTTGAGAATTGTCCCTTCACGTACGCCAAGCCGTTTGGTGAGCGAGCCTGTGGCGACATTGCGCACGACAACTTCGATGGGGATAATCTGCACACGTTTGCAGACAATTTCATTTTCACTATGTTTGCGCACAAAATGTGTGGCGATTCCGTGTGATTGTAGCAATTCAAAGAGCAATGTTGTAATCGCGCAATTGAGTTTGCCCTTGCCTTCTTCGCTACTCTTTTTTTGAGCATTGAATGCTGTCAAATCGTCTTTGAAAAATGCGATGACTTCATCAGGATTGTTTGTTGCAAATAGCCTTTTCCCTTTGCCTTCGTAGAGGAGCTCCATTCTCTCTCCTTATTGGGAATCGGGCTTAATCACAGCCCAAGATTTTAGCACATCAACCGCACTTTTGAGCTGAATATCGTCCCAAAGCATGGTGTTTGTGATGTCATTCTTGTTGCTTTCTTTTTTGGACGATGTATCGATTTTTTCGAGCTCACCTTCGAGATGTTGCTTGAGGTCAGATTCTTTGATACTAAAGCTATTTTCTTCACGTGGGGCGGCACCGGGATAAATCAGCAAATCGGGCGTGATTCCAAGCGCTTGAATCGTGCGTCCGCTTGGGAGATAATAGCGCGCAATCGTGAGACGCAAGCCCTCGTTTTTATCAAGTGGTAGCACAACTTGCACGCTGCCTTTACCAAAGCTTTTTTCGCCGACAATCACAGCGCGTTTGTGGTCTTGAAGCGCCCCTGCGACAATCTCGCTTGCGCTTGCGCTCCCGCCATTGATGAGCACCACCATAGGCACGGATTCATAGGCACTATTTGCTGAAGCCTTAAACTCGATATTCTCGCTTTCTTCGCGCCCTTTTTGTGAGACGATAATGCCCTCTTTTAAGAAAAGATCCGAGACCTCAACAGCTTGATTGAGCAATCCGCCCGGGTTGCTGCGCAAATCGAGGATAATGCCCTTGAGCCATTTTGCTTTTTTGAGTTCGTCTTTGATGTGTTGGCTCACATTGCGGCTAAATGAGCTCACGCGGATATAGAGAATGTCGGTACCCGCAATGCGCTTTGCTTTGACTGCCTCGACTTTGATGATGTCGCGCACGATGTCAAAGACGATGGGCTTGGGCTCATTTTTGCGCACAATCGCAAGCTGCACCTTGCTGCCCGGCTCGCCGCGCATGAGGTCGACGGCATCATCGATTGCCATATTGAGTGTACTCTTGTCGTTGATTTTGAGGATAATATCACCGCTTTTCAGTCCTGCTTTTTCGCCCGGAGTACCATCTATGGGCGAGATAATGGTCAGCGCACCCTCTTTGAGTCCAATCGTGATTCCAACGCCACCAAATTCGCCGCTTGTTTGTACCTTGAGTTCGTCAAATTTGCGTGCGTCTAGGTAGGCAGAATGCGCGTCTAGGTTGCTCAACATGCCGTCAATGGCTTTGTTGACAATCTCGTTGAATGAAATCTCATCGACATAGCGCTCTTCAATCATGCGCATGACATTGCGCAATTTGTTGTAAGCTTCGAGCCGCCCAGTGCTTGCCGCCTTGTCTTTTGTCGCATTGGTTTCTGCATTGGCAAACCCTACCCAGCAGAAAACCATAAAAGCCATAATAATGTGTCGTGTCATTTTGTCCTCTTTCATAAAAGTACGTACTATAACGCACAAAATAAAACAAGCTGCATGTTATTCATGACGCAACAAGAGTAGCAGCCGACTAGCAAAAAGCGCGATAAGCGCATAGAATGCAATATAGAATACCCATACAGATTGTTGGTGTAACGTATGGAAATTGCTGTTTGCAAGAAACTCTTCGCCTTGTTTTTGAATTTCTACTATTGCAGGTAGATAATAGAGCACAAACAGCAAAATTGCAGCAATGGCGATTGCACCAAAAATCAAGAAACGTTTTTGTGAATGGATTGTGGCGCTAAGAATCTCATAGATTGCGATGAGGATTGCAACAAAAAGCAGTACATAGCTTGCGCGGACAAAGATTTCGGTCATAATCTGCCCTGCTTGGAAAGCATCGATTGCGCCTTGTGAGATGATGGGCGCATCGCGAAAAATCACAGGAGCACTAAGCGCACCTAGCGAAAGAATCACACCACATGCAAAGCCTAGCATGAAGAGATAGAAAATAGTGAGCGCCTGAAAAAGGGCGGTTACAAGCTTAGGATTCATCATGATCCTTTTGTTGTCTTAGCATTGCGATGTAGCGATGTAACAGCGATTCTGTATCGATTTGTAACATTTGTTCGATATGCTCGACTTTGCCATGTGGCACAAACAAATCGGGAATTTCGAATGAAACGATACGTACATGCGTGCCATGTTCATTTTGCCATTCGCCAAGCGCGCTGGCAATGCCGCAAGGAATGACATTGTCGCTCAAAACACACCATGTGTCATGAGTTTGCGCAAGAGAGTAGAGTAGGGCAGAATCAAGCGGTTTAGCAAAGCGCAAATCAACAAGTGTTGGAATCGGCAACTCTTTCTCGCGCAATGCCTGTACAAGCTGGTATCCTCTGCCTACACCATTGCCATAGCAAACAAGCGCCACACGGGCTTGCCCAGCAATGAGAATCTCGCCTTTTCCTGTTTCAATCTCGCTAAAAGGTAATGTGGAATCATCGAGGATAAAACTCTTGCGTGGATAGCGCACAGCAAGTGGTCCGCTATCAAAAGTTTGCGCGAAGCGCACCATTGCGGCGAGCATTGCGTTGCAAAACGGCGCGCAAAGCGTGAAATTGGGAATGAGCCGCAGATAGCCGACATCAAACAAGCCCTGATGTGTTTCGCCATCTTCTCCGACAATCCCTGCTCGGTCGAGCATAAAGCGCACGGGCAAGCTCAAGATTCCGACATCATGCACGAGCTGGTCGAATCCGCGCTGCAAGAAAGTGGAATAGATTGCTACAAATGGGCGCAAGCCTTCTTTAGCACAGGCTGCCATTGAGGTAACGCCATGCGCTTCGGCGATGGCGATGTCCCAAAAGCGGTCGGGATAGGCTGCAATGAGCGCGTCTAGCCCTGTGCCACTCGGCATTGCGGCAGTGATTCCAACCAAGCGGGAATCGTCATGTGCAAGGGAAAGCAATGTTTGTGAAAAAACGCTTGTCGGTGACTTCGTGATGCTCTTTGTCTTTGTTTGCCCATTGTGCAAATCAAATGAGCTGACGCTATGCCATGATTCTTGATGTCCCTCGGCGATTTTGTAGCCCTTGCCTTTGAGTGTTTGGGCGTGAATGACGATAGGTTTTTGCATATTTTTGGCGAGCGTGAGCGCGTCTATGATTGCATGCAGATTGTGCCCATCGATAGGTCCGATATATTCGAGCCCGAGTTCCTCGAACAGCAGCCCGGGCGTGATGAGTTTGAGCGATTCTTCAAAACGTTTTGCCATATAGGTTGCCCCATCGGGCAGCTTGCGCAATATAGATTCTGCACGTGATTTGAGCGATTGAAAAAACTCGCCCGCAATGGCTTGCGAGAGATAGCGGCTAATCGCGCCGATGGGGTGAGCGATGCTCATTTCATTGTCGTTGAGTAGAATCACGAGCGGATATTTGCGGTCGCCGAGCTCGTTGAGTGCTTCGTAGCATAAACCTGAAGACAAAGAACCATCTCCAATGAGCACAACGGGGATTCTGTCTTCTTCGCGCAGCGCAATGGCTTTGGCAGCTCCAACACCAAGCGAGAGTGAGGTCGAGCTATGCCCTGCCACAAAATAATCATAAGGGCTTTCTTTGGGATTGGTGTAGCCGCTAATGCCTTGATATTGCCGCAAGGTTTCAAAGCTCTCCCAGCGGTCTGTGAGTAGCTTGTGCGCGTAGGCTTGGTGCGAGACATCAAAGATAAAAGGGTCGCTCGGGCAGTCAAAGACATAGTGCATCGCGACAATGAGCTCTGTTGCGCCGAGTGTTGAACTCAAATGCCCGCCATTTTGCGAGACGACATGTAAGATTCTGTTGCGAATCTGCTCGCAAAGGATTGCGAGCTCGCCTATGCTTTTTTGTTTGATGGCTGTGAGCTGCATTGAAACTATCACGATGAGCGTCCTTCAAGAATCGAGCGCTTGAGATTCTCAAAACGTGACATAATCGTGCCATCGAGATTGCCGCTATCGCTAATCACGACAACGCCACCACGTGCAATGGCTTTGTCGGCTTGGAGCTTGATGCGCCCATCGCCATCAAATCGCTTGAGCAGTAGTGCATAATCTTGAGGGTTGAGCTTGATGAGAATTTTCGTTGCTTCTTTGAGTGATTCAAGAAGTTTCTTGGAAAGCGTTAGGGCGATTTCACTGCTTTCGCTCGAGACTTCTTTGGCGATGATTTCCTTAGCAATATCAATCGCAATGAGGCTCAAATCTTTTTCAATAGCGTTGATTTGCTCTTCGACTTTTAGCGACGTCTCGCCGATTTGAGCAATCGAATCGCCGAAGGCTTGCAATTGCGTATTGATTTCATCTTGCATTTGTGTTTTAGCAAGCTCTTGCCCTTCTTTGATTCCTTGCTGCCGTGATTCTTCTTTTGCTTCGCGCAAGATTTTTTCCATCTCTTCTTGTTGTTTGTCAAGCTTTTGTTGCACAGTAGCAAGCGTTTTTTCAAGTCCATCGCTTTTTTCGAGCAAACGTTCGATGAGCTCTGCTTCAATTCCGCTAATCACCTGTGGTGGCGGCATTGCTGGGACTTCGGCTTGTTCGGGCGCGCCTTGTTCCTCGTGTTGCTGTTCTATCTCGTCTAGCAAGGGCGCAGCCGCAATGCTTTTGTTCGAATCATCAGGCGTGAAATTCTCCATCGCCTTAAATTCATACCTTCTGATGTCATGCCGAGAACGTCTATCGGTCGCGATGACGTTTTCTTTTGATTCTGAATTATTCAACCATATCCTCTTGTTCGCCAATTTGAATTACGCCCTGTTCCGCAAGGGCTTGTACAACTTCTACGACTTTGCGCTGTGCGCTTTCAACATCTTTGACACGCACAGCTCCAAGAAATTGCATTTCCTCCATGAACTGTTCGCCCGCACGTTGCGACATATTGCCGATGAACTTCTGCTTGAGCTCTTCTGGTGCTGACTTGAGCGCGAGTGTGAGCTCTTTTTTGTCTGCCTGTTTGAGAATCTCTCGAATGGCTGCATTGTCGAGCTTTTCGATGTCTTCAAAGGTGAACATCATCTCTTTGATGTCATTTGCAAGCTGCTCATCGATTTGTTCGATATAGGCAATCGTCGCTTTTGCGGCTTTTTGCCCTAATCGGTTGAAAACCTCTGCAACAGCGCGCGGACCGCCAACTTCGACTTTGTAGCTTGTGAGTGATTCGAGTTTGCTTTCAAGCACGGTAGAAACCCTTTTGACAACGTTGGGCGAAATATCGCCGAGATTTGCCATACGAATGGCGATTTCCGCACGTAAATCATCGGTAAAATAGCTCAATGTTTCTGCGGCATTGGTTGGGTCCATGTGCGCGAGAATGAGCGCGATGGTTTGTGGGTGCTCGTTGATGATGAAGTCGGCGAGCTGCTGCGGACGAATCTTGCCCAAATAGGCAAAATTCTGTGTCGATTGCATGGATTTGGAGAGTTTGTCGAGGACTTTTTTCGCCTCTTCTGGTCCTAGTACGCGATAG
This sequence comes from uncultured Helicobacter sp., assembly GCA_947177485.1. Classification (GTDB taxonomy): domain Bacteria; phylum Campylobacterota; class Campylobacteria; order Campylobacterales; family Helicobacteraceae; genus NHYN01. The sequence goes on along the minus strand of CAMWUR010000018.1, from coordinate 15,284 downwards.
AGAATCTCTTTGGCATATTCCATACCACCTGCGGCAATGTATTGATTGGATTGGAAAATGGCATAGAATTCCTCAAGAATCACGGTGGCAATGGGCTTGTCAATCCCTGTATTTTGGGCGATATATTTCGAGACTTCGGTAATCGAATCCAAATCGAGCCGTGCAAAAATATCGCCAGCAATGTCATCGCCGACTTGCAAAAGGACTATGGCGATTTTCTCCGCCATACTCATTTCATCATATTGAGCCTGCTGACGCGGGGTTAGGGGCATAGATGACTCCTTTACTTTTTGTCTGCAAATGCTGCTTTTTCATCGATTCCAAGTTCATCATGCACAAGGGCTTGGAATACGCTCGCAACATCATCAGGCTTATCTTGTAAAATTGCTTTGAGTTTCTCGAGCAAGATTTCATACTTGAGCTCCTCTTCGTTGAGCCCAGAACTAAGCCCGAGCTGATCTTCAACGCGTTTGCGCATTTCGTTGAGTTTGTTGTTCATGTCTTCGTCATCGTCTTCAAGCCGAATGAGAGATTCAAGCTCGTCTTCATCGTCTTCTTGAACCTCAAGCATACGCTCCATAAAGGGTGCGATGACTTTTTTGTAGAACACAAATAGAATGAATGCTACGACAAGATATTTGAACAACGGCGCAAAAGGTCCAAGCAATTTCTGCATGGCGATGATAAAACGTTCAAACGCCGTTTTGGGCTCGTAGCCCGCTGTGGTGGCATTGAACTCAAAATTGCTCACCGTGACTTGGTCGCCGCGGTCGGCATTGAATCCAATCGCTTGACGCACCTGATTAGCAATTTGTGCCATTGCATCTTCGCTAAGCGGCAAATATTCGAGCTGTTCTGTGCCTGCATCATCAATGCTGACGCGATAATGTCCATCGACAACCACAGCCGCCGTCAGTCGCTTGAGTGTTGCAAATTCACCCTTGATGCTTGCAACCTCGCGGTCAACAACATTGTTGACCGTGCTTTCTGTGCGCTCATAGCGCTCGCGAATGTCTTGGTTGTCAAGCCCTTGCACGGGTCCAATGTTGCTGACTGTTCCGGGAACGCCACCAATCTCTTTGGGTTTATACCCTTCGCGCTTTTCTTCGATATTTTGCTCACTAATCACAAAGCTATTGGGTCCATAGCTTTCACGTGTGCTTTGTTTTTGCGAAAAGTCAAATTCGGCTGTTACCTGTGCGACAACGCGCTCACGTCCACCGATAATGGGTGCTAGGACGGTGATGATTTTTTCTTCAAGCGCACGCTCTTCTGCTCGTTTGTGGTTACGTTGCATTGCTGCTGCTTCTTTTGCGCCTGTGAGTCCGTCATCTTCGCCAAGAGGCTCGCCTTCGGCATTGGTGATTTTAACATTTTCAGGTGTCAGGCTCGTTACGGCTGCTGCTGTGAGGTTTTTGATTCCCATAATCTGTGCGGGTGTGAGCGTCATATTGGGGCGCACATGCAAGACAATAGACGCTGTTGGGGCGATTGCTTGCGATGTGAAAACAGATTCTTTAGGCTGGGCGATTTTTACAATCGCTTTTTCGACAGGGTTGAGGCTCTCGATTGTGCGGGTGAGCTCACCCTCTGTTGCGCGCAAAAGCTTGACTTTTTGGTCAAAATCTGTTTCGCCAAATTGGGGCGTGTTGAAAATCTCAAAGCCAACTTTCGAGCTCTTGGGAATCCCGTTGCCTGCGAGAATGATTCGTTGCTGATAGACTTGGTCGCCCGGAATGGCAATCGTGTTTTCTTTGGGAATCTCATACGGGATTTGGTTTTGTTGCAAATGTTGCAAAACGAGCGCGGAATCTTGGGGCGATAATCCTTCAAAGAGTGTAACATAGCCCGAAGACGTTTGTGGTCCGCTGCGCCCATTATAGACAAGCAAGAATCCGATAAAAATAACAAGCGCAACAACGGTGCCGATAATTGTCAGTTTCTGTGGCCAATTCAGCTTGTTGTAGACAGCTTGTATTTGTCTAAAAATTGCCTTAAAATCCATAGATTACCCCTTAGTCTTATAAACTCCAAAATTCTTCTAAAAGTCCCAATAACCTTGTGTTTTGAGATTCTGTGCCAATCGTGATACGAATGGCATTGAGATGATAGGACGCGAGATTGCGCACAATCAAGCCTTTTTGCAATAACCATTGCGCAAGTTCTGTGCTGTCTTTGCTTTCGAGTTTGAGTGTGATGAAATTCGCAAAGGAACGTATAAACGCAATGCCTTTTTCCTCACAAAATCGCTCATAGCGCACCATTTCGCATGCGCATTGTCGCAAACAATCTTGCACAAAATCTTGCTGTGCAAGCGCCTCCTCTGCGGCAAGGAGCGAAAGGGTTGTCACATTGAATGGCGGGCGCAGCTTATGCAGCGCGGCAATGATGGGTGCATGTGCGATTCCATAACCAACGCGCATCCCTCCAAGCCCATAGATTTTTGAGAATGTCCCCAGATAGAGGACATTGGGAAACTCGGCAACCAAATCTTTGGGAGAAAGAGCGCGATTCTTGTCTTTAAAAGCGGCATATTCTTGATACGCGCCGTCTATGATAACAAGCGTTTGCGAATCAATCTCGCGTAAAAACGCGCGCACATCTTCGGCAAGCAGGCATTCGCCAAGCGGATTGTTGGGTGTGCATAGAAAGATGATTGCAGGGGAGTGTGCGCGATAGAGTTCCAAAAACTCGGTGAGGTCATGCTCCGCACTTTTGGTGCGCACGATTGTCGCTTGCACGGCTTTGCTGTAAATCTCATACATTGCAAATGTGATGCCTGCCATGAGCACACAATCACCTTTTTGGCATTTTGCATGCACAGCAAGCTCGATGATTTGGTCGCTTCCCGAGCCGATAATCAGCTGTCCAAATGCCACGTCAAAATGTCGCGACAAAGCATTTTTGAGCGCACTCATCGAATCATCAGGGTAGAGATTCATTTTGTCAAGCGCTTGTGCTACGCGCTCCTTGACAGCGGGCGCTACGCCATTTGGGTTTTCATTGCTCGCAAGTTTGATGACATCTTTGGCGGCAATACCATATTGAGCGACAACCGATTCTATGGGCTTGCCTGCCTCATAGGTGTGTAGACAATCTAGCACCTCGTTGAATCTCATCTCCCTCTCCGCACTCCATTCATCCCTCTTTGTTAGGAGCTCTTTATCATAAAATCAAGCTATTATAGCAACAAACACATAAATTTTCCTAAAATATCAAACGTGCAATATTGCATTAAAAATCAAAGCGTTACAATACGTTAAAACTTTGAAAGGCAGCGCATGCAAAATATCTTTCGTGAATACGACATACGCGGTATCTTTCCAGATGAGCTTAGTCAAGACGTGGTGCAGGCAATCGGCTATTTGCTCGCTTCAAAGATTCCACAAGCCAAGCCACGTTGTGTTGCAATCGGTTACGATGCGCGCACGCATTCGCGTACACTTTTTGAATGGCTTGCGAGTGGTTTTGCAAAAGCGGGCTGCGAGGTTTTGGATTTGGGGCTCATCCCCACGCCTGTTGCATATTTTACAATGTTTGAAGAATGTCCACCTCATCTTTCGGTTATGATTACAGGCTCGCATAATCCCAAAGAATATAATGGATTCAAGATAACATTGGGACAAAAGCCCTTTTTTGGGCAAGATTTGCAACAGCTTGGCGCTGAAGTCGCCGATTGTGTGCGCGCAAAAATCGCTACACATGCAGCACCGACAATCCGCAAAGACAATGCACTCGAGCGCTACATCGCTTACTTGTCGCACGCGTTTGCACATCTTAAGGGCTTGCAGATTCCGCTTGTGCTCGATTGCGGCAATGGCGTTGTGGCGCAAGGAATCTCGCCCATTTTGGATAGTTTGCAGATTCGCTACACAGGATTGTTCATGCAGCCTGATGGCAATTTCCCAAACCACCACCCCGACCCAACCGAAGACAAGAATCTGTGCGACATCAAAGCGGTGCTAGCAAAACAGGGCGGAATCGGTTTTGCATTTGATGGCGATGGCGATAGGCTCGTGGTTCTCACGCAAAAACGTGTGCTCAAAGGCGATGACCTTGCGATTGTGTTTGCGCAAAAAATCAAAAACCCCATTGTGGTGGGCGAGGTGAAATGCTCGATGAATATGTATGACGCAATCAACAAAATCGGCAAAGCCGTCATGTATAAAACAGGGCATAGCAATATCAAGACAAAAATCAAAGAAATCCATGCGAGTTTTGGCGCTGAAGTCAGTGGACATCTCTTTTTCAATGACCGCTATTTTGGCTACGATGATGCGACTTATGCCGCGCTGCGCGTGCTCGAGCTCGTGCAAGATGGAATCGACATGGACGCACTGCTTGATGCATTGCCCCCGCTCTATGCGACAGATGAGCTGAAGATTCCCGCGAGCGAATCAGCGAAGTTTGCCATTATTGACGCATTTTGTAAGCGCCTAGAATCGCCTCCTGCAGACTTTCCCACAATCAAAGAAACCATCACTATTGATGGCGTGCGCATTATCTTTGACGAAGGTTGGGCGCTTTTGCGCGCGAGCAATACAACGCCCATGCTCATTACACGTTTTGAATCGAGCAAGCAAGAAAATTTGGCAATCTACGAAAAAGCGTTGCGCTCCTTGCTGGATTCTGTCATGGAGACATTCCAATGACACTCACTTTACATAGTCCATGTGATATGCACCTGCATGTGCGCGATGGCGCAATGCTTGCAAATGTTGCGCCGCTTTCGAGCGCGCAATTTGCGGCAGCAGTCATCATGCCCAATCTCTTGCCGCCGATTTTGAATACAGATGATGCACTTGCTTATAAGAGTAGAATCCTTGCTATCACGGGTGAATCGTTTCTGCCGCTCATGAGTCTTTTTTTTAGCCCAAAGCTGACACTCCAAGAGATTCGCCGCGCTAAAAATGCAGGAATCAGGCTTACCAAACTCTATCCGCAGGGCGTAACAACCAACAGCGCAAAGGGCATTCGCGAGATTCTTTGCGAGGAGAATCTGCAGATTTTCGAGAATCTACAAAATGAGGGTTTTATTCTCTGTATCCATTCCGAAACAAATGGCTTTGTGCTCGAACGTGAACATGATTTCTTGCCCATTCTTACCGAGATTGCGCGCAGCTTTCCGAAATTGACGTTGATTATGGAGCACATCAGCGATGCGCGCTCGCTCGAGGTTGTGCAGTCTTTTCCCAACACTTTTGGCACTATCACATTGCATCATCTCCTGTTCACGCTCGATGATTTGCTTGGTGGCGCGCTCAATCCGCATGTGTTTTGCAAGCCTTGTGTCAAGCTCCCGCGCGATATGCAGGCATTGCGCGAGGTCGCGTTTAGCGGCAACCCAAAATTCTGCTTTGGAAGCGATTCTGCCCCGCATTTGCGCACGCACAAAGAATGCGCGCAATGTGGCGCGGGTGTATTTAGCGCGCCTATCGCGCTCGCCGCGCTCGCCGAGTTGTTTGAAAACCATGGCGCGTTGCAATCTTTGAGCACCTTTGTGTGCGAGAATGCACCAAAAATCTATCATTTCACCCCGCCACAAAAAGTTGTGCGATTGCGCAAGGCACGTTTTGATGTCGCCGAAGAATATGGCGGTGTTGTGAGCCTTTTTGCAGGCAAATCGCTCTCGTGGATTCTTTGTGATTGATGTTGGCGCGGATTGTCTTGGTGCATTTGAGACAATCATCGATGTGCGTTCGCCTTCTGAATTTGCGCATTCGCATATCCCACGTGCGCATAACCTCTTTGTGCTCAACGACAATGAACGGCACATCGTGGGCGAGACCTATCGCCGCGACCCTTTTTCGGCGCGCATGTTGGGTGCTTCGTTTGTGTGCGCGCAAATGTCGCAACATCTGCAGACGTTTGCACAACGATTTCACCCATCGCAAAAGATTCTTGCGTATTGCGCGCGCGGTGGGCAACGAAGCCTCTCATTTGCGGTGATTTTGGATAGCATTGGCTATCGCGTTGCGCGGCTTTCTGGGGGGTATAAGTCCTATCGTAACCATGTCTGCTCATTTTTTGCCAAGCCACTGCCATCGCGTCTGTTTGTGCTCTATGGGCTCACCGGGAGTGGCAAGACCGAGATTGTACGTGCGTGTAAAGAAGGTGTTGATATTGAAGGAATCGCGGCGCACAGAGGTTCGAGCTTTGGTGGCTTTGGGCGCGTGCAGCCAAGCACCAAAATGTTTCAAAATCTGCTCTTTGAGGCGTTCGTTTCCAAAAAAATCGCACTTGTCGAATGCGAAAGCAAGCGCATTGGCAATTTGATTCTGCCTTCTTGTTTGGCACAATCCATGCAACAAGGGCAAAAGATTGAGATTGTTGCACCCTTTGAGGCACGTGTGCAGCGCATTGTTGCCGAATATGGTACAATGGACAAGGCTTTTTTTAATCAAAGCATGGATAGAATCCAGCCCTATATGCAAAAAGCTGCGTGGCAGCAATGCAAAGCACATTTTGCACGTGGTGAGATTGTGCATTGTGTTGAGATTTTGCTAGCTGAATATTATGACCGCGTCTATCGGCGCATTGCATGCGATGTGCGCATTGAGCACAGAAATCTTAAAGAAACGGTGCATACAATCCAACAATTATTTGATTCGATAGGATTGTGATTTTATCACAGACAAAAGATATTTTAGATTCTATACTCTAATAAAATCTCAATTCAAATTGGAGAGCAAAATGGAACACATCAAGCTACAATCAAAACTACAACATTTCCCTATTATGCTATTTGCTATCACAATGGGTTTTGGAGGGCTCACGCTTGCATACAAAAAAGCGGCAGCAGTTCTCTCTGTCCCAATGATTTTCTATCATGTTCTCACTTTTGTTATCTCTATCCTCGCGCTCACCATTTTTTGCCTCTATTTTCTGAAAATCATCAAATACCCCAAAATGGTTTTGCAGGAGTTCAATCACCCCATCAAAATCAATTTTTTTGCAACAATCTCCATGTCTTTGGTGTTGCTTTCAAATATTTTCCGTGAAATGCCCACTTTTTCTTTGGTTCTTTTTAGCATTGGCTTGGGGTTTCAAGTCTTTGTTGCGTTCTATGTCATCGCCTATTGGCTGAATAAAAATATCGAAATCGCGCATTCTAATCCCGCGTGGTTTATCCCCGTTGCAGGCAATCTTCTTGTGGCTGCTTCGGGCGAGGGTTTTGTTGATGAATATGTCTTGATGTTTTTCTTTTCTTTGGGAATGTTTTTTTGGATTATCCTCACAGCGATTTTATTCAATCGCATTATCTTTCACGGAATGCTTGCCCAAAAGTTTTTACCGACACTTGCAATTTTTATCGCACCCCCTGCTGTGGCGATGTTGGGCTATCTCAATATCAATGGCAATGTGTTTGATTTGTTTGCTAAATTCCTCTTAAATATCGCGTTCATTTTTGCATTGCTGCTGTTTGTACTTGCAAAAAATTTCTACAAAATCCAGTTTTTCATTTCGTGGTGGGCATTCACCTTTCCTTTTGCTGCGCTCACGATTGCGTTTTTGACCGCATACGAAAAAACGCAATATTATCTATTTGAGCCATTGAGCTTTTTTTCTCTTGTTCTGACAACGATGATTATCGCCTTTGTGGGGCTCAAAACTCTTGGCGCAATATGGCGCGGAGACATCTGCAAAGAGGAGTAGGGGATTGCAAGAGCGGCGAGCGATTATTTTTACGGAATCAACGTCTAGCATTGGGCTTGGGCATTTGCGCCGTTGCGAGGCGTTGCGCGAAATTTTGCAGCAACACAAGTTCCATGTACAGCTTGTTTGCAATCAAAGCCCGCTTGATTATGAAAAAACACTCGAATCGTATGATATTGGCGTGCTCGACTCCTATCTGCAACCACTGCAAGCCTACGAGATTCTCGCCCACTCCACGCGCGCTATTTTTCTTGATGACACCTTGCGCCTGCCCTATCCGAGCGCAACAATTCTCAATGCAACAATGGCAGCCCTGCATTTGCCTTATGCACAAACCTATCCCAATCATACATTATGGCTCGGCTTGGGCTATGCGCTTTTGCGTGCGCCGTTTTGCCCACCTTTGCCGCTCCGCGAACACAATCAGATAATCCAGCAGATTCTGCTATCGTTTGGGGGCAGCGCCGTAGCGCAACATTATTTCGAGGTTGTCGAAGCGTTGTTGCTTAAGCTTTGTCAAGATGTGCGGATTGTCAGAATCGACCCGTCGACAAATCCAAGTGCTCATGAGATTCGCGCTCTTATGGAATCTTCATGCCTCGCCGTGAGCGCAGCAGGCGGGACACTCACCGAGCTTGCATTTTGCGGCACACCCACAATCGCTTGTTGCATTGCCGATAATCAGCGTCCGAATTTTTTTGCATGGGCGCAAAGTAGGGCAGTGCAAGCATGTGATGGCGAGGTGGGCAGCGCAGAATTTGCGCACAATTTCTCAAACGCATTTGCATGTGTGCAGTCCAAAAATAAGCGCGAGATTCTTAGCGCTTGTGCGCAAAATCTTGTGCGCGAGCGCCTTTGGCAATCTGTGAAATTTTAATGGGTGTCTTACGTTTTGTTCTTGCGCTTTGTGTGCTCATCTCGCACACGCCACTGCTCACATTTGAAATCGGTGTCGTGGCAGTTGTTGTGTTCTATATGCTTGCAGGATTTGTGATGGCACATCTGTATTTTGATGTTTTTAGCTCCAATACCCATCGCATACGCGCGCTCTTGCTCGATAGATTATTGCGCATTTATCCGCTCTATCTGTATGCTTTTTGCCTGTGTAGCGCATTTGTCCTGCTTTGCAATTTCCATTCCCCGCATTTTACATTGTTCAATGTCGCGGCACATCTCTTGGTGATTCCGCTGAATTATTTCATGTTTTTTGATTTTGGCATTCTTCAAATGCCTTTTGAATCCGAGCTCAACCACCTCACGTGGTCGCTTGGAGCAGAGATTCAAGCTTATGGTTTGCTGCTTTTGGGGTTTGTGTTCCCTGCTTTCTTGCGTTTGGCTGCTGCGCTCTCTTTTGCTGTATTTCTCTGTGCTATTTTTGGAATCATCGACACAGACATTTATGGCTATCGTTTGCTTGTGGGCATTTTTTTTGTGTTTGTGCTCGGCAGCTGGCAGAAACGTACAAGAGGGAATGCGACAATTGCTTTTGCGCTTGTTGTGTCATGCGCTGCTGTGCTGCTGTTTGGAATCGGCAAGCTGTGCGGCGTTGTTTTTTTGCCTTACGCGCGCGAAGTGTTGCTTGGGCTCGCCCTTGCTCCGTGGCTCATTGCATTGTTTGAACATCGGCAATGGCGCGCAAATAAGCCTCTTGGTGCATTGTCGTATGGAATCTTTCTCACGCATACGCCCGCGATGTGGATTCTCGAGGTTTGCGGGATTCCAAAAATGGCGAGCTTGGAGTATGTCGGGGCTGTGATTGCCCTCGCAATCGCGCTTGCACTGCTTGGAATCGTTGTGGTTGAGCGCCCGATTGAACGTTATCGCCTTAGAGCGATTCCAAAATCTTAAGCAGTCTTTGCGCCGCATCTTGAGGAAAGACAACAGATTCTATATTGCAGTTGTCCATTTTTGGCGAATCGAGCGCTTGTTGCAAGGCTTTTGCAATGCTTGCAACGCAAAAAACATCAGCAGTGATTGCGTGCTTGCCTGCAGTTTGCAGCATTGCCCCACAATTTGCCACAACGGTTGGAATCCCGCAGCAAAGCGCTTCGGCAATCGGCATGCCATAGCCTTCATACACTGAAGGGTAGGCAAACGCGCGTGCACCCGCATAGAGAAACGGAAGCTGTGCGCTGTTAAGATAGCCCAGCAGGCGCACATTGCCTGTTTGCACAAGTTGCATGATTCTTGCGCCCAAAGCGTGGTTGAGCCAGCCTGATGCGCCGATGAGCGCGAGTGGATAGGCTTTTTGCACAGCGGGGCTTAGCAACGTGTAGGCATCGAGCAAGCGCTCGAGATTTTTGCGCGGCTCGAGCGTGGCGACACTCAAAAGGTAGCCGTTGTAGTTGAGGTTGTAGGATTGCAGCAATGGCGCGCATTCTTCTTCGCTTTTGGGGCAAAAAGTGGGCAGAATCGAGGGGGGGAGGACATGGATTTTTTCGCTTTGGATTCCAAAAAGCTCGATAATTTCAGACTTTGAAAATTCAGACACCGTGAGAATGGCTTTAGATTCCGCCATTGCGCTTGGTAAATAGTGATTGAGAAGCTGCACGCGCGCGCGTGGGTGAAACTCGGGATAACGTATGTGCGAGAGGTCGTGGATTGTGATGAGCTTTGGGTGCGCAAGTAATGGCAAGAATCCGCCCTCCCAATAATGCCAATCCTCGTAATCATGCGGCTTTTTGAGCGAGAGCCAGATTTTGCGCAGCTCGAAATACGCAAAACGAAGCGCAAGCAAATCATGTGAGCGCAGCTTTTTGATGAGGATTGGGGCGCTAGATGGAGTTTGGAGCAGAGCGCGGATTTGTTCTTTTGAAGCAACCCAGCCCATTCTCCCAAAGCCGCATAATGAGACTCGAGAGTCATCAAGCAAATGGGGCAGCAGGCGCGCGGTGTATTGCCCGATTCCTGTGAGCGGAGGAGAGAGCAGCGAGAGATTGAGAAGAAGGCGCATAGAAACCTTTGAAATAAAATTGTCTTTAGGAATTTCAGGGGCTTTTTAAGCAAAATCCTCTATAATGCATGTGGAATTATAACGAAAAAACATGAGGGAGCCCAAATGGCAACAGTACAGCAAATTTCACAACTCTTTATCACAGTTCTAAACCGCGTGGTAGACGCACCGACAATGTCGGCATGGACGCAAAAGGGCGACTTTAATGTCGCACTTATCGAGGCTTTTTTGGGAGAAAAAGCAGGCACGCAGAATGGGCAGGGAAATAAAGAATTTATTCAAATGGCATACAAAAATGCGTTGGGCAAATCGCCATCAGATGATGCAGAGGGAATGCAATGGTGGGAAGAACAGATGAGCGCAAATTCATGGAGCAAGGCAGATTTCTTGGTGAATTTTCTCCATACGATTGATTTATATCGTGATGGCACGATTGAAAGCAACGCAGACGAGAAGCAAGCCGTTTCGCTATTTGATGTGAAGTTTGCGCTTGGAATCTATGCGTCTAATACCCTCAAAGATGAGGTGCTCGATAGCAACAGCGATTCGGTTACGTTTGGCAAGGGACTCACAGACATCACAACAAGCAATCTTGCAACCGCGCTTGCAACAGTACAAGAAGAGATTGGCAAGCTTGGCAAAGGCGAAAACAACGATAGCAGCGGTGATGACACAACATCTCCAGATGACAATGCGGGCAATGATTCGCAAAATCCTGATGATAGCAATACCGAAGAAAACGATAATGGCGGCACAAATTGGAACTTTGGCAGTGGCGGCAATGGCGAGGTCGAAGAGCAGCAAATCGATGCGCTTGGTGTGAATCCCTCTGTGCCAACCGATAGCCCGATAGCCTAGTTTTAACAGGTTTTGTTTTTGATATTACACTAAAAAGGAGCAAAAATGGCTGACGAGAAAAAAGATGACGCAGGTGGAGGTGGTGGCAGCAATAAGATGCTGATTATCATCATCGCTGCTGTCGTTGGGTTATTGCTCGTTATTGGTGTGGTTGTTGCAATCTTGCTTATGAGCGGCGGGGACGAGCCCCCGCCTCAAGCAGCAGGCGGAGCAGGTGGCGGCGGAGGCGGCGGCAACCCAGCGCTCAATATGCGCTCGGGTGGACAAACCTATTTGAGCATTGGACCAACCTATGCGTTTGACCAAATCATTGTGAATCTCGCCTCACAAAGCGGACGTCGCTATCTCAAAACAACCATCAATGCGGAGCTTAGTTCTAACAATTTGATGGTTGAGCTTGACACCAAAAAGCCCGCAATTCGCGATACGATGATTAGCGTTTTGTCATCAAAAACATTCGAAGAGATTTCGACAGCTAAAGGCAAAGAGAATCTCAAGAATGAACTTGTGGAAAGGATTAACGAATCGCTTGTCGATGGCAAAATCGTCAATCTCTTTTTCACAGATTTTGCAATCCAGTGACGGCGCTCGGCATTGATATTGTCTCTATCGGGCGCGTAGAGACATTTGTTGCTCGTTGGCACACGCGTGCGCTTGAACGTTTCCTAACCAAACATGAGATTTCACTCTATGCGGGCAATGTTCAGCGCATTGCCTCTGCTTGGGCAGCAAAAGAGGCGTTTAGCAAGGCGCTTGGTTGCGGGATTGGCGCACAATGCAGCTTTGTCGATATGATGCTCATGCATGACGAACGTGGGCAGCCTTCGCTCAATATCGCCCCCGAACTCATACAACGTTTTGGAATCGAGGAGCATAGTCTCTCGATTTCGCATGATGGCGGCTTTGTGATTGCCGCCGTGATTGTCAAGCTCGAAAATCCCCCACAATAATATTATATTTGACTCAAAAAGAGCCCAAGAAGCACGGCGATGCCCCCGATGATTGTCGCGAACGTGATAGTTTCTCCTAGCGTCAATGTCGCGACTATTACCCCAAATAAAGGAATGCTATAAATATAAGCGCTCGCCTTGATTGTGCCTAGAAGATGAATGCATGCGTTGTATGTTACATAGCAAAGCGCAGAGGCAACAAACCCCAAAAAGAGCAGGTTGAACAGATTCATAGAATCTCCAAAGCGCGTCCAGAAATTGCCAATTCCATAGACATTCCAAACGCCAATGCTGCACGGCAGAATGCAAAGGATTCCATAGAAAAAGATTTTGCGCGTGATTGCGAGGGGATTTTCGCCCTTGCAATGTAAAAAGAGTCGTTCTAGGAGCAATGTATAGAACGACCACATGATTCCCGCAGCAAGACAGATGATGTCGCCCACAGGCGAGACAGAGAACGAAAGCTCGCCGCGCGACACAACGAGCGCCACGCCGACAAACGCGACAACAAAGCCGATGAAGAAGTGCTTCTTAAGCCGTTTGCCCAAGAAGATGCGCGAGAGAATCGCGACAAAAAGTGGGCTGATTGTAACAAGCAGCGCGGCGTTAGACGCTGTCGTATCATAAAGTGCGACATTTTCGAGCAAAAAATAGAGGCAAACACCGCTTAACCCGCTTAAGAAAAACAGAATCTCGACTTTATAATTTTTAAAACCAACACCCCTAAAATGCAAGACAAAAAGCGCCACGTAAGCAATGATAAAACGAAAAAGCAAGATTTCTGTTGCATAAAAATCATGGAGCAAAATTTTGGTCGAGCTAAAAGTGCTTGCCCAAACAAGCATTGTAAAAAGTGCTAGCACATGCCCAAAGAATATGTTATTTTTTAGCATTGCTTATTTTTTGGACTATTTATAGAATCGCAAATAACGTTCTTTGTCATCGCAAAATTTGCGAACATAATATGTGCGAATAAAACTCATCAATCGCTTCGTAAAATCATTTTGTCGGATTGATTGCCCATTTTTATTCACAAGTCGTTGCGTAAAGCGATTTGTCCGATAATCCATTTCGATTCGGAGATAGAGCTCGTTTTCTAAAGTCCCCAAGAGTTTCACAAAAGCCTTGAAATCATTGAGGCTTTTTCCTGTGCCAATATCAAGTCTTCTGCCAATCTCCTCGTTTTTGGTGAGCTCCAAACGATAATCAGCGCAGTAATAGGCGATAAATCCATAACGTTTTGGAAATCCGCATTGGTGTTTTGTCAGAGTAAAAGTCATGATTGTATCCTCCAATCCTCTTTTTGCAGTAAGCTCATGCGCCCACTGCCGTCTATGCGTATGCCAGCAAATAACGTTCCTAGTGCAAATAAGCGCATGTACAGATAAGAAATGGAGCAATCGCACGGGCGAGATGGGGCAGAGTTTAGCCCCGAATCTCGCGATAGAAAAACACAAAAAGCCCAACGAGTATGATGCCAAGCCCAATGATTTTGTTCCAAAGAATCGGTTTGGGCTCGAGCCCAAAAGCACCGATAGAATCAAGCAACAAACTCGTAATGAGTTGCCCAAACAACACAAGCAAGAACATATTGAGCAGCCCAATTTGCGGAGCGAGCAGGGTTGTGCCAAATACAAAAAATGCGCCCAAAACACCGCCCAAAAATTTCCACCAATTTTGTGTGCCCAGAGCCTGAAAGATGCCTAGATTCAAAGCTCCGCTATAAAATGCAATGAGCAAAAGGCAGACCGTGCCGATAAAGAAAGAAATCAGCGCAGCAACAAGCGGAGACGTTTGCAAAGAACGTCCAAGCGCAGCATTAATCGGCGCTTGCAGCGCGATTGAGAGCCCCATACACAAAGCCACAACATAATACATCATGTCTCCTTAGCCCGAAAATGACGCGCGTATTATACAATCAGCGCCCAAACAATTGCTTTGCAAAGCAGAATGCGCTATGATTGACCAAAAGGGGGATACATGCAAAGTCGGGTTTTGCAGGCGTTTAGCCTGCTTGAGGTTCTCTTGGCATTGCTGATATTGAGCTTTGCTGCTTTTCAAGTGCATAGCGCCACGACACAAATTGCCATTTTGCCCACAGCGCCACAGCTTGTAACAATGCGTGCCGAGGAGCTGCTGCACAAAATCGCGATTGCATTTGACAAAAGCGGCAAGCTCACGTTGGGAGTGGCTGAAAGTTTTGGGGATTATACAATCCAAATGCATGCGAGCCCACTTCCCAATCATCACTATCGCCTCGAAGCAAGAATCTTGCAAGAAAACGCGGTAGTTTCTGTACTTTTTCTGATTCTTTGATATGTTGATTGCTTCGCTTCTTAGCGGACGCTCGCAATGATAGAATCCCAGATTCTCTTGCTTGCTATTACTCATTCATCTTAACGTCCCAACCACAGCGCGTAACGTCTCTATTCGTGCCAAAGGCAATTATGGAGACGCAGTGCTGTGGACAATTGGCATATACAGCACATTATAAAAGCATGCAGGGGTTTGGGGGTGTTAGGGGGATAAGGGCGAAGCTATCAGTGAACACGCAAACTTATCTGTTTGCTATGGCAACTAGCCCCTTGTCTCCCTTAGAAAAACAACCACATTGAGAATCTCAAAACAAATCTCATGATTTGTCATTCTGAAGCCTTTAGGCTGAAGAATCTCATGTTGTGAGAATCATGAGATGTTTCGGCTTTGCCTCAACATGACAAAGATTCATCATTGCAAGCTTACGCGAAGCAATCAATGATTCCGAGTTGCTCAACGTCATAGATTACTTCGGGCAAGCCCTCACAATGACGACAGCTTCTGCTTACCTAACATCGTTATAGCTTGTTGTTCCACATTGTGTTGCCATT